>DATGTA010000090.1:0-5983 GCA_035302085.1 Bacillota bacterium | reverse complement strand
AGCATATGATGAGTCGAATAGAATAATTAATGTTACTTGGAACTATGATGGTCCATCAGCAGATTTTGAAGTCGTTGTTGACCCTGGGGCAATTACAAAAGTTATCTCCGAAAATCGATTAGATGTGACAAATGGTGAACCAGGCCAAACATATACGATTACGGTTACACCTATATCGAAAGAAACAGGTGATCGTGGGGATAGCCAATCGACAAATGTAACCATTCCTGAACTTGAAGTGCCTGATCCGGATCCAGATGAAGAAGAGCCCCCAACAGATGAAGATCCACCTGAGGATGATGAAACTGATAATGATGAAGATGAAGAAGAACCGCCAGACGAATCATAAGAAACATTAACGAAAACGTCTGTACCAATGTTGGTACAGACGTTTTTATTTAATCTTTTTTTGTACGTTCAAGCTTACGCATTCGTTTTTTTCCTTCTCGACAAATGGTTAATAAAGGACATTCGGGACAGTTTGGGTTTCTTGCTTTACAATGATATCGCCCAAAAAATATCAACCGATGGTGTGTTACATTCCACTCTTCTTCTGGTATTTTTCTCATTAATGTTTTTTCAACTTCTAAAACAGAGTCTTTCCAACGAGCAATCCCTAAACGTTTAGCAACGCGTTCGACATGCGTATCAACAGCTAATGCAGGTACATCAAAAGCGACCGATAAAATAACATTTGCTGTTTTACGCCCCACCCCTGCTAATTGCATCAGTTGTTCGCGTGTTCTTGGTACTTCCCCCGCAAAATCATCAATTAATGTTTGACTTAATGTTTGGATACTTTTCGCTTTGTTGCGATACAACCCAAGCGATTGAATATCTCTTTGTAATTCCTCTAGTGGTACTGCTAAATAATCTTCAGGTGTTTTATATTTAGCAAATAAATTTTTTGTCACACGATTCACTTGTTCGTCTGTACTTTGGGCTGATAATAAAACAGCAATGACTAATTCAAACGTATTGGAAAAGTTTAACTCAATTGTCGCATCTGGAAACATCTTTGCCATTTCATCTAAACTAAAACGAATTTCTTTAAGGGTTAACATTTATTTAATCATCACTCTCCAGCCAATTGTATTGTAGTAACGATCGATCTTCTTCAGATAATTGATTCACTTGTTCAGATGTATTTGTTTGGTGAGCTCTAAATGAGCGACTAAGTTCACGGGCTTGTTGGACGGTTTGGATACCTTTTTTCTCCCAGTTTCTTAAAATCCGATCAATGTATTTAAAGTTAAGTTTACTGAGTAATACAGCTTCGCGTAAAGCAGCTTTAATTAAAGATGGTTGATAATGATCTTCATCTAACCAATGATTAATCGTTTCTATTTCAAATGGTGATAAAGGGCGACCGAATTCTTGTTCAAATAAAATAAAAATTTCACCTTCCGATTGTTTTTTTGTTTGGTCATTTGTTTGTGTCAGAAACAATTTCTCCCATAAAGGTGCTAAACTATATGCTTCACTTAATTGATGATGTTCGTTTTTAACGTGTGTAATCGATAAAAAACCTTTTTGAATTAATGTTCGGATCGTTTGTGAGCATTGATCTTTTGTTAATGTTAAATATTCGGTAAGTTCATCAAGGGTTGGAAAATCATTACCAATTTGTATAAACCGGTAAATGTGTAATAAAAGAATGACTTCCCTTTCCTTAAGACCGAGTGAGGCATAAGAAGTTAATAGTTTACTAGGAATCGTTAATTGGTTTAATAAAAATTGTTCGATATTTATCGATTGATTGTTCATTTGGTCACCTCCATTAAACCAATGATTTTTTCAGCTATGAAAGAAAATCGTTGAATCTTCTAACCTATCAAAAGTCAATTTGGCCAGAAATGTATTCAACGATTTAAAATATATTAATAAATGTCAAACTTATGTTCGCCTAACGAAAATATAGTCAATAATTGGCTCTTTTAAATATTCACCTTTATATTTTTAAAATACGATGAGAACTTACACATACTCATAAAATTTATGGATAGAGTCGATTGAGCAGACGAGGAAATGGTATCGTTTCACGAACGTGATCAACGCCAGCTAACCATGCAACCGTCCGTTCAAAGCCTAACCCAAAGCCAGAATGTGGGACACTACCATATTTACGTAGTTCTAAATACCATTCATAGGCCGGACCTTGTAAATGATATTCTTCGTAGCGCTCTTCCATTAAAGCAAGATCATCAATTCGTTGTGATCCACCGATAATTTCCCCATATCCTTCAGGTGCAATTAAATCAGCACATAAAACAACTTCGGGACGACCTTCAACAGGTTTCATATAAAAGGCTTTAATATCTTTAGGATAATGTAAAATAAATACAGGCTTTTTGAAATGATCAGCTATGGCTGTCTCATGGCGTGCACTAAAATCGTCGCCCCATTTTATGTCAGTATACCCTTGCTCAAGTAACCATTTGATCGCATCATCATAAGAAATTCTTGCAAATGGTTCTTGAACAACTTCTAGTAATGTCGTATCACGTTGTAAAATTTCTAGTTCAAGTTGACAGTTATTTAAAACTGAGCGAACAATATGTCTCACATAATCTTCCTGAATTTGTAAACTTTCTTCATGGTCAACAAAAGCCATTTCTGGTTCGATCATCCAAAATTCAATTAAATGTCGTTTTGTATGTGATTTTTCCGCACGAAATGTCGGCCCAAATGAAAATACTCGTCCCAATGCCATAGCAGCAGCTTCTAAGTAAAGTTGTCCACTTTGTGATAAATAAGCATCTTCATCAAAATATTTTGTATGAAACAATTCGGTCGTTCCTTCAGCGGAAGCGGCCGTTAAAATAGGAGGGTCGACTTTAACAAAACCATTATCATAAAAATACTCATAAGTCGCTTTAATTAATTGATCACGAATTTTCATAATCGCATACTGTCTGCGGGAACGTAACCATAAATGACGATGGTCCATTAAAAATTCAATGCCATGTTCTTTCGGTGTAATTGGATAATCAATAGCTGCTTGAATAATTTCGATATTTGACACTTGCATTTCATAACCGAATGTTGACCGTGAATCAGTAACAATTTTTCCTGTTATATATAGTGATGTTTCTTGGGTCATTGCTTTTGCTTGGGCAAAAACTTCTTCAGAAACGTCATTTTTAGCGACAACGGCTTGCATAAAACCTGTCCCATCACGTAATTGTAAAAAGACAATTCTTCCACTTGAACGTTTATTTTCAAGCCAAGCACCAATTGTCACGTCTTTTTCTACATAGTTTGCAACATTGTTTATCGTCGTTTTCAACAAGATCACCTCCTATTACTTTTGATGATTAATAACAAAACGTTTAATTCGTTTCGCCGCTTCAATGAGTAAATCGGTTGATGTTGCATAAGATAAACGAACATTATTTGGCGCTCCAAAAGCTGACCCAGGCACAAGGGCAACTTTTTCCTCTTCTAACAATGCTTTAACCCATTCATCAACAGATGTAAAGCCATTATTTTTAACAGCTTCTGTAACGTTAGGGAACAAATAAAAAGCCCCGTGAGGTTTACGTAACGTTACACCAGGAATTTCTTGTAATAACTTGTAAAGTGTATCTAAACGTTCAGAAAAGACATCTTTCATTTGCTCAATTGATGCTGATTTTTCTGTATATGCCGCAAGTGTCGCATATTGGGCAACTGTCGTTGGATTTGATGTCGCATGTGAAGCATGGTTCGTCATAGCGGCAATTAAATGGCGTGGTCCGGCAGCATAGCCAATTCGCCAACCTGTCATCGCATGAGACTTACTCACACCGTTAATCACAATCGTTAATGCCTTTAATTGAGGTGAGATTTCAGCGATTGAAACATGTGGTTCACCTGTATAAATAAGTTTTTCATAAATTTCATCAGACACGATGATTATATTATGCTTTAGGCAAACTTCACCGATTGCTTTAAGTTCTTCTTTCGTGTACATCATACCTGTTGGGTTACTTGGTGAATTAATAACAATTGCTTTTGTTCTTTCAGTGATGGCCTCTTCAAGTTGTTTGGCTGTTAATTTGAAATCGTTTTTCTCTTCAGTTTGAACGAGGACAGGTACACCATCAGAGAGTTTCACTTGTTCAGTGTAACTCACCCAAAATGGTGTCGGAATAATGACTTCATCCCCTTGTTCAAGGATCGCTTGAAATACTGTATATAAAGCATGTTTTGCACCCGTTGTAACAATAATTTCATCCGCATCGTATGATAAATTATTATCATTACGAAATTTTTGTTGGATCGCTTCTCGAAGTTCAATAATTCCACTTGAAGCAGTATATTTTGTCATACCATCATCCATTGCTTTTTTAGCAGCTTTAATAATGTATTCAGGCGTATTAAAATCAGGCTCTCCAACGCCTAGACCGATCACATCCTCCCCTTGCCTTTTCAATTCTTGGGCTTTTGCAGAAATAGCTAATGTTGATGAAGGTGTTAAGATCTTTACACGATTTGATAATTTCATCATTAACTTCTCCCTTCTAGTTAAACATTTGTAATAATTTTATTTGTTCATGTAAGGTGCCTTCTGTCATTGTATAATAATTAAAAACATATTGATCATCATTGACATAAGTGACTTCCCATAACATGTCATCATCGATCATTGCCGGGATAATTTGAATGAGTTCACATGCTTGACAGTTTTGTTCCCATTGGTTGATTATCGTTTCTTCGTTGATAATTTCATCCGTTTGAATAACTGTTATTTCATCATCAACTGCTTGAGGCACAAAAGCAATATATTCTTTTGTTTGCTCATTTTTTCCGAATACAATATGAAAGTACTGTTTGTCATGATATCTTTCAATCGAGTCAATATGAGTTATATTCGTTTCGGCTCCAATACGTTCACGTGTTTTTGGAAAATCTTTTGTTTTTTCTGCTTGGATATCAACATATAAATACGCCCCATAGCTAACAACTAATAGACATAATAAAAATATGATTAAAAAAATCCATCGTTTTATGGCTAAACGTCTATACGTCTGTTGTGTTGAGATATCTTTCAATAAAGATCACCTCAATTAATCTTGTGTAAAAATAACCAATCATTCTCTAGTATAGCAGGCATGAAAAAGATTAGCGATTAATTTTCATCATTTTCTGTTTTAATCATAAGCTAATATTGCTTATAGAAAATCTCATAACCATTCATTGACTGTCTTTATTAAGGTACTCGTTGAGTCATATGTTAATGGGACCTCAGGGATTGATCGGATAAAAAAATGCCCATATTTAGCTGTCACGATCCGTGAATCACATATAAATACAATGCCACGGTCATTCACCGAGCGAATGAGGCGACCAAATCCTTGTTTAAAACGAATAACGGCATTTGGTAAAGCTAATTCAAAAAATGGATTTTTCTTTTCTTGTTGTAAAGCTGTTGCCTTTGCCTCATAGACAGGATCATTAGGTGGTTGGAAAGGTAAACGGACGATCATTAGTGCGGTAAGATCTTCACCGGGAATATCGATTCCTTCCCAAAATGAACTCGTACCTAATAAGATCGCATTTTCATATGTTTGAAAACTCCGTTTTAAGCGTGAGCGACTACCACTTGAAATCCCCTGGGCAATCAACGTATATTTATTAATATTTAATGTTTCTTGTAAAATTTGATGAGCACTTTTAAGCATGTCATACGATGTAAATAATACGAGCATTCTTCCTTCTGTAATCTTGGCTAAAGAAATAATTGCTTCACATGTTGCATAAATGAATTCTTCTGCTTGTTCATTAATGTGTGGAAAATCATTTGGGACGAGTAGTTGTACTTGCTCACTAAACGGGAATGGTGATGGCAAATGGTATGTTTGGCAAGTTTCTTTCATTAAGCCTAATTTTTTCTTGATAAACGAAAATGATTGTCTAACAGTTAATGTTGCACTCGTTAAAATAATACTTTTTTTCTGATCGAAAAAGCTTTCACTTAAACGTGTTGCTCCTTCAATAG
>DATGTA010000089.1:0-12702 GCA_035302085.1 Bacillota bacterium | reverse complement strand
ATTTTGTTCTGGGCGAAATAGTTGTGCTTGGCCGTCTTTTGACATATACGCTTTTAAACCTTCAAAAACGGTTTGTCCATAATGTAGTACGATCGCTGATGGATCAATTGAGATTGGCTCATAAGGAACGATGCGTGGGTCATGCCATCCGTTTTCTTCGTTGTAATTCATGACAAACATGTGATCTGTAAAAATACGACCAAATTCAAGCTCATTTGGATTTGGTTTTTCTTTCGGTTTGTCGACCTTTTTCACACGTATTGTTTGCTTGTCCATTTTGCTGTCCCCTTTTCCACAAATTAATGATTGTTAGTATATTCTTATAATATCATAAATTGAGTTAAATTATTATTTATAATTAAAAATATTTGCTTTTTATTGACGGCAATCACTCAAACTATTTTAATTTTGAATCGATAAAGCGTATGATAGAGTTGAAGTAAAGATTCAGTTAAATGTGCTTTTAGCAAATTAAGGAGATGAGCTTATTTTGAGTCATTTAACATTTTCGGCAACAGGGGATAGTTTTATTACGAGACGTTTACCATCCGTTGAAGAAAGTTCTTTTACTAACTTAGCGAAGATTATCCAACAAACAGATTTTCGCTTCACAAATTTAGAGACGACCGTTCATCGTGAAGAAGGGTTTCCATCTGCTAACAGTGGGGGAACGTGGGCGATGTCTTCACCAGATGTTTTAAAAGATTTGCAAGCTTATGGATTTAATGTGTTAGCTTGGGCGAACAATCATTCACTTGATTATTTACATGACGGTTTACTGGCGACTGAGCGATACCTTGATGAAGCTAATTTTATTCACTCAGGGGTTGGGAAAAATTTAGCTGCGGCTAGTGCGCCAAAATATTTAGAAACAAAAAACGGTCGAGTGGCAATCATAAGCGTTACATCAACGATTCATGAATCAGGAATAGCAGGTGAACAACGACCAGACCTCATTGGCCGACCTGGTGTCAATCCTTTACGATATGAAACGACGTTTTATGTCACTCAGGAAGAAATGAAAGCGTTACAGTCAATTGCAGAAAAAACCGATATTAATGCAAGGCGTGATTTATCGATTAAAGAAGGCTTTATTTTACCAGATAATGATGAAGTGTTTTATTTTGGTCAATACAAATTTGTTCAAGGACCAGAAACGAAAAAAGTGACAACCCCTCATGAAGCTGATATGAAACGAATGATTGAAAAAATATCTGAAGCGAAACGGCAAGCAGATGCGGTTGTTATTAGTATTCATTCACATGAAATGGATGGAACAGATAAGGCGGAACCGGCCCAATTTTTAGTTGAAGCTGCCAAGCAATCGATTGATGCGGGAGCGGATGCCATTATTGGTCATGGACCACATATTTTACGTGGGATTGAAATTTATAAAAACAAACCAATATTTTATAGTTTAGGGAATTTTATTTTTCAAAATGATTCGGTTGAAAAGTTGCCGGCTGATTTTTATACGCAATATAACCTTAATCATGAAGCAAATATTTCTGATGCTCTTGATGCTAGAAGTGACAATGATACCCGAGGATTTGCCATGGATCAACGATTTTGGGAATCGATCGTTGCCACATGGTCCATGCAAGATGGTGAAATAACTAATATTCGATTACATCCCATTGAGTTAGGGTATGGTAAAAAACGTCATCAACGAGGCTGGCCAACAGTCGTGAAAAATGACGATATTATTAAACAACTACAACAATTGAGTGAACCGTTTGGAACAGAAATAACGATCCAAAATGGAATTGGCATTATTAAAACATAGAGAGGAACATAAAAAATGGATCATACGACAAAACCAATTAAAGTTTACCGAGGAGATTATGTGGAAAGTACACATGATATTCATATTGCCGTTGTCAAAAGCAATGGTCAATTGTTAGCATATTATGGCGATTCACATCGCTTAACATTTGCCCGATCATCAATGAAACCATTACAAGCAATCCCGACGGTTGAGAGTGGGGCAGTTGATACATATGGGATTCATGATAAACAATTATCATTGTTTTGCGCAAGTCACAGCGGCGAACCATTTCATCGGGAAGCGGTTATGCAAGTTTTAGAAAAATTGAATTTACAAGAAGAACATTTACAATGTGGGACACATGTTCCACGCCATACGGATAGTTATCATCAATTAATCCGTCAAGGTGGCGAACTAACCCCTGTGTTTAGTAATTGTTCAGGAAAACATTCGGGAATGCTCGCAGGGAGTGTTAAACAAAAAATGGATGTTGCGTCGTATCGTGAGCTCTCACATCCGTACCAACAACAAATATTAGATGTCATTGCCGATGTGACAGGCTATGAACGTGAAAGTATTGCAACATCTGTTGATGGATGTGGTGTACCGGTTCATCGTGTGCCACTTTACAATATAGCGCTGAGCTTTAGTCGTTTAGCGAAATCAGCTGATTGGACAGATGGTAGTCGTGAACGAAAAGAAGCTTTAACACGCATTCGAAAAGCGATGATTGCTTATCCTGAAATGGTTGCCGGTACAAATGAATTTGATACCGATTTAATGAAAACTTTTGCCGGTCGAATCGTTGCAAAAGGTGGAGCAGAAGGGGTACATTGTTTCGGTGATACTAAAACAGGCATCGGTGTAGCGGTAAAAGTTGAAGATGGCAATAGCCGTGCCCGTACTGTTGTCTCAATGGAAGTATTACGCCAACTGACGATTGGTAACGAATCATTATGGAGTCAATTAGATCAGTATCGTCAAGCACCTGTCTTAAACGCTCGAGATGAGTCGGTTGGTAGTGTTACTGCGAACTTTAACTTGCAAAAATTATAAAACAAATTATACCAAATAATAAAAAGAACTGGCCCTTTTTTAAGGTTTACCAGTTCTTTTTAATGATTATTGAGTTAGTCCGGCATAAATTTGTTCGATATTATATTGTAAAAATTTTAAATATGTGTCGCCTTCTTCACCTGGTTTACCAATTTCATCGGAATATAATGTCGTAAAAATTTCAACACCGGTTTCTTGTGCGACAGTTTCCATGGCGCGCCGGTCAACATTTGATTCAACAAATAATACAGGTGGTTGTTTTTCATTCACTAGCTCGATTAATGAAGTAATTTGTTCAGGTGTGCCTTGTTCCTCGGTATCAATTTCCCAAATAAATCCTTCCTCAAGTCCGTATCGTTTCGCCATATATTGATAAGCGCGTTCACTTGTAACTAACAGGCGATTTTCTTCAGGAATTTCGTTAATTTTTTGTTCGTATTCTTCATCGATTGCTTGCAACTCTTCAAAGTAATTTTGCGCATTTTCTTCAAAGACCTCTTCATGTTCTGGTGCAATATCGATGAGTGCTTTTAACGTATTTTCTGCCATATGCAATCCTAAGACAGGATCTAAAAATGTATGTGGATTAATTTCATGTGCTTCTCCATCTTCATCTGACAAATATAATGGGTCAGCACCTTCCATTAATTCATACATGACAGCTTCGTCTTTACCGACTGATTCGACCATTTTAGCTAACCAACCATGATCCCCACCTTCTAAGTTAAAACCATTATATATAATTCCATCTGCATCTGTAACAGCTTTCGTATCTTCAGGTAATGGTTCATATTCATGGGGATCTGTTCCGATTGGCACAAGATTATGTGTTTCAACGAGATCGCCACCGATTTGTTTCACAATATCTTCAATAAGTGTAAAAGACGTTGCAATGAAGATTGTATCTTCGGTATTTTCTTCACCATTTGTTTCATCATTAGACTGACAACCGACTAAACTTATGACTGCAATAAATACTCCTACTAAAATTGTGTAAAATAACTTGTTTTTCATGTTGAACACTCTCTCCCTGTCTCTAATAATTAAATGAATAAATTTATTTAACGATAAAATGATTATTTTAATCATATGTCGTTTTACTGCGCTTCGTTCTAATCGCTCGCCACAACATTCCGTATTTAGGTGAAAAAACAAATGCAAGTATAAAAAATGCCGTTGTGACAAGAACAATAACAGGTCCAGACGCTAAATTATATTCAAAACTAAAGTATAAACCGATGATTGATGATATTGCTCCGAATCCCATCGCTAAAAAAATCATCGTTGATAAGCGATCAGTTAATAAATAAGCTGTTGCAGCTGGTGTAATCAACATAGCGATGACTAATACAACTCCAACCGTTTGCAATGATGCTACAGTAGCTAATGTAAGTAATACCATAATTAAATAATGAATTGCTCGGATCGGTAAACCGTATGCAGCTGCCATTGTAGCGTCAAAAGAGGTGATGAGTAATTGTTTGTAAAATAAAAAAACTGTGACCATAATGATGGCTCCAACGATTATTGTCATCCACATATTCGCTGCACTTACAGATAAAACATTACCGAATAAAATTTGGGTTAAATCAATCGCTGTCTGTGCTTCAGTAATAAGAATAATTCCAAGCGCAAAGGCAGCCGCAAAGACAATACCGATCGATGTATCACTTTTTATTCGACTATTTTGGGTGACAAAACCGATACCAACTGTCGTTAACACACCAGCAATAACTGCTCCATAAAAAAAGTTAATTTCTAACATAAATGAGATAGCAATTCCTGGAAGAACCGCATGGCTAATGGCATCACCCATTAAAGATAAACCACGCAATATGATGAAACATCCAATCGTTCCACAAATAATTCCTACAACTACCGAAATGAACAAAGCCCGTTGCAGAAAACCGTACTCTAAAATATCATTGAGAAATTCCATTACACATTGACCCCCAATTCATTAAAGAACTGGAATTGTTCTTGATATGTTTCGCGAAGGAGATCGTGTTTAAATACCGTATCAACAGCCCCTGCATCAATTAATTTTTTGTTCAGTAAAATCACTTGATCAAAATAGTCTTTCACTTTAGATAAGTCATGATGAACAATAAAAATTGTTTTTCCCGCATCACGTAACTGTTTTAAAATATTAATAATAACTCGTTCACTTGAAACATCAATTCCGACAAATGGTTCATCAAGAAAGAAGACATTCGCTTGCTGAGCTAATGCCCGGGCGAGAAAGACACGTTGTTGCTGACCACCTGATAATTCACCAATTTGTGAATCGCTAAAATGTTTCATTTTAACTTGATCTAAACATTCATAAGCAAGTTTCTTTTCCTTGTTTCCTGGCCTTTTAAAAAGACCGAGATGTGGAAATGTCCCTAATAGAACTGTATCAAGTACATTGATTGGAAAATCCCAGTCAATGTCACTTCTTTGGGGAACATAGGCAATTCTTTTTTGAACCTTTTTCACAGGTCGACCGTCAATAAGAACTTTTCCATGATCCTGAGGAATTAATCCGAGTAAAGCTTTTATTAATGTTGATTTTCCAGCCCCATTCGGTCCGATAATTCCAATTAAATTTCCTTTTTGAAATGAAAATGAAATGTCATGAAGGATATTTTTTCCATAATAAGAAACACTTAACTTTTCCACTGATATCGCTGTTTGTGTCACTATGCATACGCTCCTAATTTGCCACCAAAGTTTACTAATGCAAACAAAGTTTCCCTGACTCAACTTTTGGATATTATTATACGTTCTTTATAAAATTAAAAAGATAAAACAATTGTTACATGTCCGCACAATTTGCAAGAGTTTTTTGTCTGTTTGACAGACTTTTCCCTAGTTGTTTGAAACTCTCAGCAATTCAAATTTAATTATATGATAATCTTGTAAAAATGCAAATAATTTTATCAAGTCATAAATATAATATTCTTTTGGCATTGAAGTGTGCACCTAATAAGTGAGTCAATTAGATCTTTCATCATGTTATACAACATTAAGTTTCCTCGACCAAACAATGTTGCAACAGTGCAACAAAATATATATTTAAGGCAATTATAACAAAATAAAATGAACTTGCAACCCTTTTGGTGCAACATTTTTGATAATATATTAAAAGGCTTTTAAAAAATGCTCTAGTTATTCCATCAATTACATACTCTATAGGTGCGTAAAAAGGAGTTAAGTTGTTAATGAATTAATTATCGTTCGCTATGAAGGGATTAACGTGCACGAGTACATCTTCAATCATTTCATGCTGTTGGATGAGCTTATTTCTAACTTTATGTGCAATATCATGTCCTTCTTTAACAGTAATATAAGGATCGACACTTATTTTAATATCAATTATGACATACCGCCCATGGGTCCGGGCATGCATTTGATCGATTGTCATCACTCCATCAATGGCATGAACAGTTGCTTCATACGGTTTAATTTCATCTTTTGAAAGAACTTTTTCCATCATAATTAAAGAAGATTCTTTTGCTAAATAGTAACCGACGCGAATTACAATAATCGAAACAATAATACTTGCAACCGAGTCGCCATAAATAAATAAAGGCAAATGATAATGTTCACCAATCATCGCTAAGCTGACACCAATAAGAGCGGCAAGTGATGAAAGGGAATCTGATCGATGGTGCCACGCATCACTTATAAGTGCAGTACTCCGATATTTTTTACCGATAAACATTTTATAATGGTATAACCCTTCTTTTAAAATAATCGATATGATTAAAATGAATAATGCGATTGAACCTGGTGCTTTAATTTGTTTGGACATTAAAGCTTTGATCGCTGAAATACTTATTTCAACACCAACAACAATGAGCAAAAGGGCGACGATAATCGTTGCGATGTTTTCAGCTTTGCCGTGGCCATAGGGATGTTCATCATCAGGTGGTTTTTTGGCGATTTTTACGGCAAATAAAATAACGACAGAGCTAACGATATCAGATGCAGAATGTAGTGCATCAGCTAATAAGGCCCGGCTACCTGATAAAAAGCCACCGATTGTCTTAAAAATCGTTAACAAAACATTGACGATTATTCCGATCCATGTCGCTATAATTACTTGATTATTTTGATCTGTCATTTTTGCACCACCTTCATCATTGATTAAGCAATTGCTTGTCAATAGACCATTATTATACCATTTGTGCCACATTTTTACCCATTTTGACATACTTGCAAAATTATTTTTGCGAAAGTTTGTTAGGATAATAGATGTGGGAATGGAGGAAAGTTATGGAAACAGAGATGTTACTTACATTTATCATTTTAATTATTGCAACGATATTTTTTATCCATGGACGCATACGTTCTGATCTTATTGCTTTAGGATCATTAATCAGCTTAACATTAACAAACATTATTACACCAAGTGAAGCACTTGCAGGTTTTTCTAATTCGGTCGTTGTGATGATTGCCGGATTGTTTGTTGTCGGTGCCGGTATATTTAATACAGGACTGGCGGATAACATTGGGAAACATTTAATTAAATTAGGTGGTGAAAATGAAAACCGCTTATTCGTCATTATCTTGCTTACGGTCGGTATATTTAGTGCATTTATGAGTAATACTGGAACCGTTGCTGTATTATTACCCGTTGTCGTAAGTGTCGCTTTAACGATTAATGTAAGTCCGGCAAAGTTTTTAATGCCCATAGCTTTTGCGAGTAGTCTAGGGGGTGTTTTGACGCTCATTGGTACACCACCTAACTTAGTCGTTAGTCAAACGTTAGCTGAAAATGATTATGAGACATTACATTTTTTTCAATTAACACCAATCGGAATAATAGCCCTATTAAGTGGGACGATATTTTTAATGACGATTGGGAAAAAATTACTTCCCCAAACAGGTGAAGGGCTTCAAGAGCAGACGACATCATTGTCACCGAAACAGTTGGCAGGTATATATAAAGTTTATCATTCACTGCATTTAGTTAAAGTTCCGAAACATTCAGCGATCATCGGGAAGTCATTGGACACACTTGATTTAACGACGAACTTAGGGATAACGGTTGTAGCGATTGAAAAAAATAATCATGAACGTTTGTTACGATTACAAAATAATCAACGACTCATTCCAAAAGCACATACGGTCATTGAAGCAAATGATGTTATGTTAGTCTTTAGTGCACAAAAAAATGTTGATCAATTGATTGACCGATATGAATTAAAGTTACTTGATCATACAACAAAAGATGGCAAAGAAACTCATTTTTTATCAAGCTCTTTTGGAATTACGGAAATACTCGTTGCTCCACAATCTACGTTTATAAATAAGACTGTCCGTGAACTACACTTTCGTAAACGGTTGAAATGTACAGTATTAGCCATTTATCGTAATGGTCGTTATATTCAAACAGATGTTGCTAAAGAGCGTTTACGGGCCGGTGATGCTTTACTCATTCATGGGCGATGGGAAAATATTGAATGGTTAGCAGAAACTTCGACAGATACCGTTGTTGTCGGCCGGGTAAGTGATCAAGCAATTTTGGCAGCTGCGAGTGGAAAAGCACCAATGGCAGGTCTTATTATGCTATTTATGTTAATCATTATGACATTAGAATTGTTAACACCAGTCATCACAGTTATGATTGCTGCATTTCTAATGTTGATCACAGGTTGTTTAAGGTCAACAGAGGAAGCTTATCGCAAAATTAATTGGGTGTCCGTCATTTTAATTGCTGCGATGTTACCGATGGCGACAGCTTTAGAAAAAACAGGTGGTGTCCTTTTTATAAGTAACTCTTTAATCCATACACTTGGAAATTACGGACCTTATGCAGTTTTAGCAGGGTTTTATGTATTAACTATGACATTAAGTCAATTTATAAGTAATACGGCAACAGCTGTTATTTTTGCCCCGATCGCCATTACAACAGCGATAAGTATTGGGGTTAGTCCTTACCCGTTTGTTATTAGTGTGGCTGTTGCAGCGAGTATGGCGTTTGCGACACCTGTTGCATCACCAACGAATGCACTCGTCATGAACGCAGGTGGCTATACGTTTAAAGATTATGTTAAAGTAGGAGTGCCTTTACAACTGTTTTTAGGAATTATTATGGTTGTAATGATTCCCCTTTTATATCCTTTTTAAATGATTTTTTTAATAAGTAGTTGATTAATTGACTTTACGATCAGTCAATTGTAAAATGAATTAAGTAATGCATGCCATACATATATTAAAGCATACGAGGTGATTTTATGATACAAAGTGTGTTCACAGCAGGCATCATTTTAACGGTTATCATGGTTATCTTAGGATTTGTTCTCGGGCGAGCTAAATTAAAAGGTTTTACTTTGTATTATCCGTTCTTAGCTTTGTTTGTGATCGGCTTACTCTTTCTCCTATTTGCAACGATTGCAGAACGGACATGGATGATGGGTATTACACTCGGTGGCTGGGGGCTTGCTTGTGTATTCTCAGCAGCGATCAGCTTTATTACAACAACACTCGTCGATACATTTGCCCATAATTAATTAGAAAAAGAGCGAAACTAATCGATCGCTCTTTTTTTCATGCATAAAATAACATTTATGTTAATGATCTTTTGGGACTGAATGGCTTAAAAATGTGTGCCCTTGATGTTGGGTGATCCGTTTTTGTCGCATTAACATTCCAAGGGCCCGTTTAAAAGCTGATTTACTCATCTTAAATGTTTGGCGTATTTGTTCGGGCTCACTTTTATCACCAAAAGGCATTTGGCCACTATGTTCGTGTAAATATTGTAAAATTGTTTCTGCATCTTGATCCATTCGTTCTCGTTTTTTTGGCAAAAGTGACACATTGATCGTTCCATCTTCTTTGACGTCGATAATCCTCCCGGTAACATGCTCTCCTAAGCGTGGTTCTTTTTCACGCATCGTTCGGTGAATAAAGCCACGATAGCCTTCATTCGTGAAAACGGCCGATCCTTCATAACCTGTTTGATAGACATACCCATTAACTTGGGCATACATTAAGTCATCTGTTGCGATTTCACGTTGGTCATAAAATACATTTTCCTGAGCAGGTATTGCGAGCAGGCGATGTTGTCGGTCAGTATCGAGTGTTACTAAAAGTTGATCATCAATTTTCGGCCAGACAGTATCCACCGCTGGTAGTTTATCTTTGGGGACGAGAATATCATTTTCAATCCCGATTTGAACAAAGACTCCTAGATGTGGAACAACGTCAGTAACTTTTGCCCAACCGTATGTCCCTCTTTGCACCGTTGGGACTTTCGCTGTTGCCAAAACTTGTCCATCTTTATCGCTATATATAAATACATTGATTGTTTCATCATCAGTAAACTCGAAGTCATCATCAGCAAAAGGGAGTAATACTTCATGACCATCAACTAAAAGTAAATACCCATCTTCTTTTTGACGAAAAACTTCGCCTCGTTTGACCATGCCTATATAAGTCGTTATCATTTGAATCATCTCTTTTCTAACATGAACAATTGCTTAATATTTAATGGGTAACCATTAGTATATTCTCATGTTTAATGAATATAATCAACGATTTAAAATATACTTCTCGTATGTGTTGATAGGAATGATTTGTCCATGATGATTTTGAAAATATTTCATGCAAATCATATGCATATGGCCCCAATCGATTGAACAAATTTCATCATTAACAATGACTATTTGTGTAGGGGTACCATATCGTTGTAAATAAGATTTATTACTTTTTAATGATATATCGTTTCTGTTTTTTGAAAAAATTATTTGATTGTTAGTGGATGGTATATTTTTGTTTAAAAAAACATCCGAAATATTGTTATAATTATTATTTATTACACTGATCGATGGCATATCATTTATCGGCTGTTCACGAGTGATTTGTGAGTGATTGGCTAAATCTTGACTTGGTTGTGTGGAAAACAATGAAATAATTAATAGCAATAAACTTAAACTCGCAAAAGCGACTGTTAAACATCTTCGTTTAAAGTGTTGTTTCCGTCGAATGGAACTATACACTTGTTGACTCGAAGGTGTTGGCATTTGTCTGCTTGTTTCTAGTTGCAATGTTTTTTGCCATGCTCGTACGTCCATATAACATTTTGGACAATACTTAAGATGGGAATTGATTTTAAAGTATTCGACACGTGATAAATTGCCTAACACATAATCAACGATTTTTTCTTCAGGAATATGATTGTTTTTCACATCATTCACTTCCTTACCTTACTTTTAACCAGTCAAGTAAATGTTTATGTTTTTGTAAATTACGTAACCCATAACGAACTAAAGATTTAACCGTTCCTAATGGTTTGTTTAATTTTTTTGCAAGTTCAACTTGTGTTTTTCCTCTAAAGTATGCGCCATAAATGACATCTCGTTGATTTTTGGGAATTTCTTGTAAAGCTTTTAAAATAAGTTCTTTTTCAATTTGTAGTAAGACAGATAGTTCTGTATGTACATCTGCTTCACTGTCAAGTAACTCTAATTTATGAACGAGTAAAGGTTTTTTCTTACGTAAACGGTCAATACATAAGTGACGTGTTTTCACAGCAAGCCAAGCTTGAATAGTTCCTCTTTGCGCATTATATTGTTGTGGTTTTTCATAAATATCTAAAAAAATATCGTGCGTAATATCTTCAGCTTCTAGTGAATCTGCTAAAACACTTTGGGCGATGCGATGAACGAATGGTGCATATTTGTTATAAAATTGATCAAAAGATGATTCACAGCCATTTGCAACCGCTACTAATAATTGTTCATCATGTTTACCGTTTTCCACTTAAACTTCCCCCTAAATATTTGATTCATTTAGTGAATTTTGTCATTAAAGATTAAGTAGTCAAGGCCGAACGTTTTCATTATTTTTATGAAAACATTCACTTTATCCATGTAAAAATATCATTATAAAATTGATTCAGTTAAAACCTGAAATTTTTAGCTGTCATTTTAAATGGAAAATAGCTCAAGGACGCTTAGTTTTTCTTTTTAAATAATATATAACAAATTATTTTCAAAAAAACAAATCCAAAATGACAAGTTATTCGTACAATTATTGAGAACAATTTTTAGGGGGTTATTCGATGTTAAGAAAATCATTCATAGCAACTTTCGGTTTATTGTTCAGTTTGTTAACTATTTTTATGTCACCAACTTTTGCTCAATCATTAACATTGTATACTCCTTATAGTGGTCTATCGGTGACACCAGGAGAAAGTATTACGTACGATGTTGATGTTATCAATGACGAACAATCGATTGAGCATGTAACATTTGATTTGGAAAAACTGCCAAAAGAGTGGGATTATTCGATTCGGGCAGGTGGTTATTCAATTGATCAATTGTCAATTATGCCTCAATCAGATGAAACGATCAAAGTAGAAGTGATCGTTCCATTAGAAGTAAAAAAAGGTGCATATTCGTTTAATTTAGTCGCAACAAATGATGCGGGTGGAAAAAGTACACTACCATTACTTGTTAATGTGTCTGAAGAAGGAACATTTCAAACAGAATTTTCAATTGAACAACCAAATATGCAAGGACATAACGATTCAACGTTAACTTACGCTGCAGAATTAAAAAACCAAACAGCTGATGAACAACATTATTCACTAGCGGGACAATTTCCAGAAGGTTGGGAAGGAATTTTTAAAGTTGACGGGAGTAATGTAACGTCTGTGACGATTGAACCAAACGAATCGAAAAATATTACGATTGAAGTGACACCGGCTGAAAATGTGAAAGCAGACCTTTACAAAATACCACTTACTGCCTCAACCGGTTCGACGTCAGCTGAAATTGAGATAGAAGCCGACATTCTCGGTCAGTATGATATACAGATAACGACCCCAGAAGGGAATGTTAGTTCTGATCTTATCGCTGGTCGCAATAAAACGGTCAAACTAT
>DATGTA010000088.1:0-5157 GCA_035302085.1 Bacillota bacterium | reverse complement strand
TGGCCAAGATGTAAACTTCCGGTTGGATTAACGGAAACAAACTCAACTTGTGCGCGCTGACCTACGCCATCATCTGTTTCACCGTACGAGACACCTGCTTGAATAATCGTTTGAATAATTGTATGTAAAAAATCCCGTTTCATGAAAAAATTAATAAATCCCGGTCCAGCAATTTCAATTTTTTCAATAGTCGCTTCTTTAACATTGATATGTTCTTTGATCTCTTCAGCAATTTCTCGAGGGGCCTTTTTGGCGATGCGAGCTAATTGCATCGCTATATTTGTCGCAAAGTCACCATGTGATTTATCTTTAGGAACTTCTAAAATAATATCCGGAAGCTCTGTTGCTTCTGCTAGATTTGCTTGAATAACTGCTTGAGTAATCGCTTGTTTTAAAGATGCTTCTGTTTGTGCTAATACATTCATTGTCTAATCCTCCTCTTGATACATTAACACGAGCTTATGTTGGCGTTCTTCTTGACCGTTTAATGAAACGGTATAATCAATTTCCAATTGACCTGAAAATTGTTCTCGTATCGTTTCATAGTTAATACTTTTTGTAAATGTTTCTAAATGAAGTGTTCCGTGTGGATGTTCATACATCGTTTCACTCATTTGATCAACAGTGAATTGTTGATGCATCGAAATAACTCCTGAACGTTTAATACTTACTCGGTCAGCTTGTAATGTGATAAGGTTACTTATTTGTCCACCTTCATCTGTTATCTCATCAAACAACAGAACATCACGCAACTTTCGCTGGATCAATGTCCCTTTTTCTTCTGTTTGAATCGTTTCAATTTGACCTTGGTCGTTTATCGTTGTTTCAAGTTTGATTATAACTTGTTTTTTATTGTTTAGCATTTCTTTACAAAAACTCCTATCAACCGTCAAAGCATATCGTCTCTTATTATAAAGTGTCTCAGTTATATTTACCACTAAAGATGAATTTTAAATAAATCTGTCTTTATTCGTTCCATAAGGTTAGTTTATTTTGTTTAATTAATAACACTTGTCCCCATAATATATTTTAAGACATTGATAAGTTTTATCATTTCAAAGGGGCTAAGTGAAAATGCAGCAAAACAGACTTTTAAAATCGACTAAATTATCTACTATAATTATTATTCCTTTAATCATATGTATAGGCAGCCTACTTTTTATTTTATTATTTAGTTTCATCCTCGGCCCGCCATCATTAAGTAATGAAAAAAATACGACATTTTATAGTTATGATGGTCAAGTAATCGGTTATGAACAAGGTTTAGAAAATCGCCAATGGGTTTCACTTGATGATGTCAGTGATCATTTTATTCAAGCGATCATTACGGCCGAGGATAAACATTTTTTTAATCATAAAGGGTTTGATGTTAAAAGAATGGCCCAAGCATTATGGAAAAATATTCGCACATGGTCTTTAAAAGAAGGTGCAAGTACATTGACCCAGCAATATGCGCGCAATTTATATTTATCCCACGAAAAAACATGGTGGCGCAAATTAAAAGAAGCGTTTTATACGATTCGTTTAGAGATGTTTTATTCGAAAGAGGAAATTTTAGAAGGTTATTTGAACACGATTTATTTTGGACATGGGACGTATGGCATTGAAACAGCGAGTCACTATTTTTTTAACAAACAAGCGAATCAATTGACATTAGCAGAGGCGACGATGTTAGCGAGTATCCCACGCGGACCAACTTATTATTCACCATTAAATAATCATAAACGAGCTAAACAACGCCAAAAGCATATTTTACACTTACTTAAAAACAATGACATTATCTCAGAAAAAAATTATGAACTTGCTCGCCGAGAACATTTATCGTTTGCTAAACAAAAGCCAGATCCCGTTCAACTTGGCGCTTATTTTCATGATTTAGTTCAAGCGGAGGCGAGTCGACGATTAAACGTCGATGAATCAGTCATCCGCTCGAATGGGTATCACATTTACACGACACTTGGGCTTAGTGAACAAATTCAAATGGAAAAAATCGCTGAAGAAACAATTGAACAAGGGAGTGACATTCAAGTTGGTGCCCTAGCGGTTGAGCAAGAATCAGGTGCTATTCGTGCTCTTGTTGGGGGAAAAGATTATACAGATAGTCCCTTTAATCGAGTTACGATGGCCAAACGAATGTCAGGCTCGGCTTTTAAGCCACTGCTTTATTATGCTGCTTTAGAACATCACTATACACCGAGCACCCGACTAAAGAGTCAACCAACATCCTTTAAAGTAGCTGATGAAAAAGTTTACGCTCCTAAAAACTATAACGGACATTATGCAAATGCACCGATTACGCTCGCTCAAGCGATTGCTTTATCTGATAACATATATGCCGTAAAAACTCATTTGTATTTAGGGGTGGAAACATTACCTCAATATAAAGAAAAGTTTGGAATGAAAAGTGACTTACCCGCCGTCCCTTCCTTAGCGCTTGGGACAGCTACAACAACCGTCTATGAAATGGTTACAGCTTTTTCTCGCATCGCAAATGGTGGAAAAGAAGTTGTCCCATATACGATTGAAAAAATTGTTGATCCTCAAGGAAAAACAGTTTATGAACGACGGAAAAACTTTAAACCCCGGCAAATACTCGACCCACAAAAAGCATTTATTATGACACAATTACTAACAGGTATGTTCAATAAAAAGTATGATAGTTATTTACAAGTTACAGGTTCATCGATGATCGATCAATTATCTCGCGCATATGCAGGCAAATCAGGCACAACATCCTATGACCGTTGGATGATTGGTTACAGTCCATCATTAACGACTGGTGTATGGATCGGCTATGATGATCACCGCCCGATCGAAAAAGCGTTAGAATCAAATTATGCCAAAACAATTTGGGCACAATTTATGGAAGCTGTCCATGATAAAGATGAGGCGAAAACATTTGCGACCCCACCTGGAGTTCGTCAAGTAAAAATTGATCCAACAACAGGCTTTCTCGCAACACCGTACTGTCCACATGAAGAAGCTATGTTTTATGAAAAAAATAGTGAACCAACGACATATTGTCCGGTTCACGTTCCCGAAGATGAAACGTTTGAGCAAGTTGTTGAAAGTGAAGAAAAAAAACAAACATTGTTTGAAAAAATTATTGAATTATTTTCATTTTAGAAATAGTAAAAAGACCGACTCCACTACTTAATGGAAAGCGGTCTTTTTACGTGTCCTAGTAATTAAAGTTTTCCCTTGCTCTAACTAGTTTACAAACTTTTAAGCGAAAGCTCAATTGTTTATCGTGAAATTCATCACCTTGTCACAATTTATTCATTTTTAAGAAATGCTTGCCTTAATTCTTCAGATGCATTAAGCCACATTTCTTCGCTATGTTCTTGTAAGAAGTTCTTAAGTAATTGTCTAGAATGTTCATCCATATGATCAACGACAACATCACCTGCTAAGGATCTTTCCATATGTGTGACATGTTCAGGCATTGACTTATATGCTCGTTTATTCGGTTTATCAATTCTTAGTTCACTGGCGGCAACACCCAAATAATACGGTCCAACATCACCACGTTCAACCGTTACCCAAGCAATCCAATATAACTTACCATCTGGAACTTTACTACGGTCATTATAATAACGAACCCGACGCTCAATATCACTACGAGCATGCATCGCATCCATATCAACATATGCTTTATTTTCATTTGGATCAACGATGACTGATGATAGATTATCTAAACTAATTGAGCCTGCTCCATAACCACCATGACCATCTAGCGCATCGTTTTTAATAATTGTAAACGTTTGTCGACTCTGTCTTCTTGAAGGTTTATCTGCACTCACAGAACGAATCCTCCTTATATCTAATCATGAGTAATACATATTGTAACATACGGCAATTTACTTTTTCATTGATCATGCCTTTACAAACCTACATTTGATAGGCTAAAATGGTGAAAATCTCCCGTTTATTCGCATCGTCAGGTAAATCTTCTAAATCATCCAATGGAAAGTAAAGCTTATAATCCGTCCGTCGTTTCCCAGAAATCGCTTCAACGATCGGTGAATGTGCTGACAGTTCTTTTAATGAATGATCTGGCATTCGTAAGTAGATCGGCATCGTTTCATATAAATCATCTAATCCTCCATAAACGTCATAAGGTAAATCAGATGATTTGTCGACGATTAAATAATATTTTGGATCAATGTTGACGTTTTTAAACAATTGAACGAGTCGATTATATACACGCTCTTCATCCACTCGATCATATTCGACATATTTAAATAGACGTCGATTCATAAACCGATCACATAAATCACTTAATATATGGTCATCTTCAAATTGCCATTGTTGGAAATAATAAAGCATGATCGCTTCATCCAAGTGTAAATATTGTTGTAAATTTATTTTATCTGTAAAAAATGATTCAAAATGTGTTGGTGCAACTTTGAACGTATAACCTTGTTCATATAAATCTTTGACTCGTTGTAAAATATTTATTAAAATAACTTCCGCACTTCTTGTGACCGGATGAAAATATACTTGCCAATACATTTGATAACGACTCATAATATAATCTTCAACGGCATGCATCCCTGTCGATTTAATGACGAGTTCACCATCAACTGCCCGCATCACACGTAATATACGTTCCATATCAAAATGACCATAACTAACCCCTGTATAATAGGCATCCCGCTGTAAGTAGTCCATGCGATCCGCATCAATTTGGCTCGAGATTAAGTGCACAACAAGTGTATTTTCAAATGTTTGATCAATCACACGTGCCACTTGTTCAGGAAAATTTGGTGCCACCCTTGTTAAAATATCATTTACCTTTGTATGACCTAATATAATTTGTCGGGTGAAATCTTCATGGTCTAAATGAAACACTTTTTCAAACGAATGTGAGAAAGGTCCATGCCCTAAATCATGAAGTAAAGCTGCACATAAACTAATGAGCCGTGTATCTTGGTCAATCGCAACGTTTTGATCGGCAAATTTATTTAAAATCCGACGAACGATTTCATAAACACCAAGTGAGTGATTAAAACGGCTATGTTCAGCCCCATGAAACGTTAAATATGATGTGCCTAGTTGCTTAATTCGGCGAAGCCTTTGAAACTCGGGAGTAGCAATTAAATCCCAAATAACTTGATCACGGACCCGGACATAGCGGTGGACAGGATCTTTAAA
>DATGTA010000087.1:0-2291 GCA_035302085.1 Bacillota bacterium | reverse complement strand
CACAACCCGAACAAGCGATTGAACTAGATGGCTCAGAAATTACGGTTGGGCAAATTGGTGTTTATCAAGGGATTGAAAAGTCATTTATTAAAACATTTAAGTACGGTTTTGTACAAACTTATGAAACAACAACATTAATTTTAAAGAGTTTATCAATGTTAATTACGGGTCAAGTATCGATTGATATGCTCGCAGGTCCTGTAGGCATTTACGATGCAACCGATCAAGTTGTGCAAACAGGTCTCGTTAATTTTCTCATGTGGACAGCGATGCTTAGCGTTAATTTAGGGATTATTAATTTAGTTCCCCTTCCAGCGCTCGATGGAGGCCGACTCTTATTTGTTGGAATTGAAGCTGTGCGTGGTAAACCAGTTGATCCTCAAAAGGAAGGGCTTGTTCATTTTATCGGTTTTGCTTTGCTTATGTTATTAATGATTGTCGTCACATGGAATGACATCCAACGTTTGTTTTTGTAAATGACTCAACTTTATGATCATCTTAAATGGAAAAGTGAATGTTTTCAGATGACGTTTTGAATAATATTCGCATTTTGCAAGGGGGATTTATGGTGGACCTTTCAAAACAAGAAAAACTTTTACTTTTACTCAAACAAATCAATTTTCCCGAAGAAACTATTAATAAATATTTTACTGAAAGTTATTTAGAGCGACTTGATGTTTATCAACAAACGAAAACATGGCATTTTCATATTTGGGGACCAAAAATAGTCCCCGCACCTATTTTTCATGAACTAAATGAACGTTTAATACAATCGTTTCAATCAATAGCAACGATTAAGTTAACATTAAGTGCAGCTGATCAAACCGTTAATGATGGCGTGTTTAATGAATATTGGCAATTGTATTTAGAAACGAAAAATGGCCTTTCACCGGGTATTAAAGATCTTATTATGAACCAACAACCAAAAATTGATGGTCAACAATTAATCGTTACGGCTAGAAATGAAGCGGAGGCCATTGCTTTAAAAAAACGTCTTGAGGAGTCATTTAAATTATTTTGTGAGATGGTAGGCTTACCCACATACACTGTAACGGTCACGGTTAATCAAGAAGCTGAAGCATATGCAAAGTTTGTTGAGGAAAAAGCTGAAGAAGACAAACAACTCGCAGCCAAAACACGTCAAGAACAAACGAAACGAACGACTAAAAATAACTCAAGCAACGAACATCAGCCGCTAGTGATCGGTCAATCAATTCATGATGAGCCTTTAATGATGGAGAGAATTATTGAAGAAGAACGGCGTATAACGGTGCAAGGGTACATTTTTGCTGCAGAATTAAGAAAGTTAAGGTCTGAACGGCATTTATTAATCGTTAAAGCGACAGATTATACCGACTCTTTAGAAATAAAAATGTTTTCACGTGGTGAGGATCATGTTGAACAGTTGGAACGTGTGCAAAAAGGCATGTGGATTAAAGCACGTGGACGCATACAAACAGATACATATTCTAACCAATTAACGATGATGGCGAACGATATTCAAGAAATTAAAGTTGCTGAGCGAATGGATGAAGCTGAACAAAAAAGAATTGAATTACATACACATACGACGATGAGCCAACTTGATGGGATCGTTTCAGTGACCGATTTAATTAAACAAGCGAAAAAATGGGGACATGAAGCAATTGCAATTACCGACCATGCGGTTGTCCAAGCATTTCCTGAAGCCCATCGTGCGAGTGAAGAACATGATTTAAAAGTTATTTACGGGGTTGAGGCGAACTTAGTCGATGATGGTGTACCAATTGTGTACAATGAAGCCGATAGTCTTTTAGATGAGGCAACATATGTTGTTTTTGACGTGGAGACGACAGGACTGTCGGCCGTTTATGATACGATCATTGAAATTGCTGGGGTAAAAATGCAGCACGGTGAAGTGATCGACACGTTTGAATCTTTCGCAAACCCTCACCGGCCACTCCCGGAAAAAATTACTGAAATTACTGGAATTACCGATGATATGTTAGTTGATGCACCGAATGTCGATATCGTTTTACAACAATTTAAAGAGTGGGTCGGTGACAGTGTATTAGTTGCTCATAATGCAACGTTTGATATTGGTTTTTTAAATCAAGGCTATAAACAATTAGATCTTGAAACGATTACAGCGCCAATCATTGACACCCTAGAATTGGCTCGGTTTTTATATCCAAAATTAGGCAATCATCGTTTAAATACGTTATGTAAACATTTAAATGTTGAGCTCACCCAACACCACCGAGCAATTTATGATGCTGAGGCAACGGCTTACTTATTTTGGAAGTTTGTTC
>DATGTA010000086.1:0-2656 GCA_035302085.1 Bacillota bacterium | reverse complement strand
CCCTTAAGTTTTCCGGTATTGAAAAAATTTCCCATGACTCTAAAACTACGGATAAACCCCAACATTTAATCGCGAAAAAAAATGGAACGATTGAAAAAATGCATATTACAAAAGGCGTCCCCCTCGTATCTGTGAATGATTATGTAACGATAGGCAAGCGTTTGGTCTCTGGAAATTTAAGTGATGTAATCGAAAGTGAAGAAGATAATGAACCAACAAATGATCAAGAGCAATTAGTTGCTGCCCAGGGTGAAATTTTTGCTCGTACATGGTATGAAATTCAAGTAACTGTTCCACTGTCAGTCAATTATGAGCATATAAGTGAACGGAAAATAGACAAGTACTATATATCATTTCAAAATAAACGATTGTTATTGTGGGGATTTCAACAACCAAATTATTCAGATATACATACGACAACCGATGAATACACGTTAAACATTTTCAATCGGACATTCCCCTTTAAGTTTATCAAACAATCAATTCACGAAAAAGAGCAAATAAATTATGTTCGTTCAAAAAAGGAAGCCATTCAAGTGGGCATGTTAGAAGCAGAAGCAGCTTTAAAGTTGCAATTAAGTGCAAATGCCAAGATATTGTCACAAAAAGTTTTGCATGAAGCTACTGGTAGTGGTAAAGTAAGACTAAACTTACTAATTACAGTGAGCGAAGACATTGCTGAAGAAATACCAATCACCCAAGGAGATTGATTATGGTAGGGAAACTACATCCGATTGATTTACAATTGAACGAACAATATGAGGCACAAACATTATTTGGCAGTCAAGATAAACATTTAAAACTAATTGAAGAACAATTAGATGTCTCCATTGTTACACGTGGAGAAGCTTTTTATGTCAAAGGTACGAAGGAAGCTGCAACCTATGTTCAAGATGTTTTAACAGTCTTATATGAACTCCTACAGCAAGGCTTAACTGTGACAGGCCGTGATGTGATCTATGCAATAAAACTTATTAAATCAGGTAAAAAAAATGAGTTACAAACATTATTTGCTGATGAAATAACAAAAAATTTTCACGGTGAATCAATCCGCATTAAAACGCTTGGACAAAAAGCATATGTCGAAGCGATCAAACGGCATGATCTTGTGTTTAGTATTGGACCTGCAGGCACAGGGAAAACATTTTTAGCTGTTGTTAAAGCTGTTCATGCCTTACGAAATGGTTCGGTTAAGCGCATCATACTGACTCGTCCAGCGGTTGAAGCAGGTGAAAGTTTAGGATTCTTACCTGGGGATTTAAAAGAAAAAGTTGATCCTTATTTGCGCCCATTATACGATTCTTTACATTTTGTATTAGGTAAAGAGCATACGGCCCGATTGCAAGAACGTGAAGTCATTGAAATTGCCCCTTTGGCGTATATGCGTGGGCGAACATTAGATGATGCATTCGTTATCTTAGATGAAGCACAAAATACAACACCTGAACAAATGAAAATGTTTTTAACTCGGCTAGGTTTTGGTTCAAAAATGATTATTACTGGGGATATCACACAAATCGATTTACCAAAAGGCGTGACCTCAGGTCTAAAAATAGCGGAAGAAACTTTAGCAAATATAAACGGCATTTCATTTATTTATTTAGATCAAACCGATGTTGTCCGACATCCGCTCGTCCAAAAAATTATCGAAGCGTATGAAAAAGATTAAACAAATTTGTACCGCTAATAAATGAATGTTTCCATCGTTGAGGTGAGTCGAAATGAAAGATAAACTTTACCAACTTTTTCGTTCGGTGTTACGAATAAAAAACAAATGGATGACAATTATTATACCTGTGCTCATTTTAGGGGTCTTTTTTTTACTTGTGACTAAAAATAATGTCTATATGGAAACATATGATATTGAGCGGTTTGACCGAGCTAAACAGACGATTCGTTCACCAATAACGATTGAAAATGAACAAGAAACAGAACGTAAAGTACGGGAAACGGTGCAGGCAGTTGAGGATCGTTATTCAATTTCTGAGGAGATTACTGAAGAACGGTTAAAATATATTGAAGAAATTTTTGATGCGATTGCAACGTTAGAAAGTGAAACTGAACAACCGAAAAAGTCAGATGATGTTCAGATTGATGGTGACAAAGAAATACTTGAACAAAATGCTGTTACAGATTTAGATAAAATGGATCAATTAAAACAAATTCTCACCGAAGAAATTATCGAATCGATTGATGATACGTATCTACTCCAACTTCTACGCATGGATGATGAGGAACGAGAACAAGGGGAAAAATTACTTGAAACATCGGTTAAAGAAGTGATGGTAGAAGGTGTACGTACAGAAAATATTCAAAGTGCATTAGGAAATGTCAATCAGGCTATAAAGTATTCTGATTTTCCCGAGAAGAAAAAAGAAATCTTAACGGCTATAGCAAAATTTGCGGTTGTTGAAAATTCCTTTTTTGATATGGAGAAAACGATGGATGCCCGTAAATCAGCTGCAAGTAATGTTGAACCTGTCGTTATTCGTGCTGGCGAAGTAATTGTTAGTGAAGGGCAAATGATTACAAATGAAATCTATGAGGAATTAAAACTTGCCGGATTACTTGATCAAGAACGCCATGTTTATCCGATTATTGGCTTATCTTTACTTATTATTTTAATTGTTAGTGTCATTGCTTATGAAATGAATCG
>DATGTA010000085.1:0-4947 GCA_035302085.1 Bacillota bacterium | reverse complement strand
CGGCATGGCCTTCGACAAGACCAACTTGATATATCCCATCGACACCAATAGCGACCGTGTCCAAATCTCCATCTGTTGCAACTAAAATGGAGCGTAGGACTTCATCGATATAAACCGGATCAATTTGCTTGGCCGCCTCCTCATCCGGTTGCAAGTAATCCGCTAAGGTGTGTGCCAACATTTGTGGATTCGTTCGTAAAATTTTATCATGTTTAAAGGGAATATCATCAGGCGTCATTAAGGCATCTAATAAATTGGCATCAAGTAAAGCTGCTTCAATATTTTTTTGGACCGCTTCACTGACATGATCTTGAAATTCCACCGCTTCATAAAAGGGTAAAAAGTTGTATGAGTCTGCTTGTAACTGCTCACGAGCGATTTTCGTTGCTTCACTCTGGTGTGGTGGTGCCGGATCTTGCATTGACTTCCATTCTGTAAGCAGATTTTCTTGCTCAACAATTTGTTCATTTAAGCGCTTCAGTTCACTATTTTTCGTCGCAATTTTTTCATTAATCGACCGCTCATATTGGTGAGTCGCTTGTACAAATGGTCGATTAATATTTACGTACGGTATTGGTTCGTACAATGTGAGTAAATTTCGTGACATATCTTGTAATATTTTTGGTTGAATGGGAATAAATGGATGTTTTTCCACCCACCGATGAATTTCTGTTACTTTTTCTTGTTTATCTTGTTCAAAAATCGCTTGCCAATCGTTTTCTTGCAGGCGATTTTTCGCAATCGTCTGTTCGATATCAGCAATTTCTCGATCCGTTGCTGCGATGTTATCTTGCAATTGCTCATAAGTTCTCAGTTGCTCGCTAATATCGACGAGCCGTTGATGATGATGTGCTGCCTCTTCTTTCCAAACCGAAAAATCAAAATCTGTCATTTCATGTCGCTTAAAATCATCCACATTTAACGAATGACGCTGGAAGGAAGCGGCATCAGCATCTTCCGCTAAATCGATTATCTGATTTTCTAATTGATCTTGAAACGCTAGGATTTTCGCTTCAATTTTTTCAAGCATTTCTTTATGATGAATTTCTTGCTTTGTTTTAGCGGTTAATTGTTCTTCTTTACGTTTAAGGTCTTTCACAAGGTCATCCAGACGAGCCTTTTCTGCCGTCAATTCTTGTTCAAGTTGCCAAACTTTATGTTGTTGTAACCGTTTTTCTTGTTTTTCTAATAAATCGGCTTGCATGTTTAGCTCATGCTCTGTTTCTTTAAGCGTTGCAATCTCTTTTGTGAGCTTTTCAAACTGTTGCTTTTGCTTAACAACTAAAGCTTCTTCCTCGGAATATTTTCGTTTGGCACCTAAATATTCATGGGCTGTTTCAACTAAACGATGCTCATTGTATGAATGGTAACTTTTTAACAGTTTGTCCAATGCCACTTGTTCTCGCTCTAATTGCTCAATTTGTTGCTTTGTTTGGTCCATATGTTCAATCGTGTCTGATAAATGACGTAAATCTTCATCTGTCAAAGCAGGAAGAGCAGCCTCTAATATTTCATAAATAACGGTCGGGCGAAAATCTTTAGACAGTTTCGGACTACGCAATTGGACGAGTAATTTAATTAAATCATCATATGCTTCAATACTTGGAAAACCGAATACATATTTATTCACAAGTTTTTTATATTCACGAGCCGTACGAACGACATGGCCACCTGTGCCGACGCGGTTTTCTAATTGCACACGAGATAAAGGAATTTTTTGTTTTTCACCGGCATTGTACTCGTACTCATATAAAAATAAGTCTTCACCAATACGCCGATTATCAGTAATGACAAATCCCCAAAAATTTAATGACTTTGACCGACGTGCTTGTAAACCGATACCTGTTGTTATATACTGCTCAGTATTCTTTCGTTTATATTCTAAAAATAAATAACCTGTTCGTTCATCACGATTAGAAATTTCTTTTTCACCGAGTAAATAATCTTCAATTTTACGTGCCCGGGAACCAAATGGATCGAGTCGGTTTGGGGATCGTCGACCATCGAGTAAAATTGGTAAAATACTTTGCATCGTGACAGACTTCCCAGATCCATTACTTCCCCGAAGGAGCAACTTCCCATCGACAAAGTCAAAAATTTCTTCATCATTGTAATACCAAAAGTTAAATAAGCCAGCACGGTTCATCGTCCATTTATTTTGATCACTCATTTCATCATCCCTCCTCCGCTTGTAAAAAATCTTTCGGATATTTTCCTGCCACACGGCCAAATAAAGGTAAAATGGTTACGAGATTATTGACCCGATCAACATCGGCCATTTCCCATTCTTGTAAAATGTTTAAAAGATCATTAACCGTGCTCGTCAAGGAACCTTCACGATATTGTTTACTCCAGCCTTTACCATAAATATCATGAACGGTCGCTATTATATGTGTAAACTGATCGTACGAAAGCTTAATCTTCCCAAATTCATCAGGTGTAAAGTCTTCTTGATGTTCCCTTAAGTAACTTGCCACATGTAACGCTACATCCATAATCGCTTTTTGATCAGGAAATAATGTTAACAATTGTTTACGTTCATCAGCGACGAGCAATGCAGCATTTTTAAATACTTCTAAACGAAACATTGTATGACTTGCAAAATCATCTGCTAACCGATTACGAAATTGACGAATATAGGCAAAATCTAAATCATTTTCATGTTCTCGGTAAACGACTGGTGAGGTAATTAATTGCCGATAAACGCGCTTACGTCGATAGTCTTCTTCATGACGTCGCCAATCAGCTGCTAAAATGTCTTCCGCTGATTCATAAGCAGCTAATTCTTTCGGAAATGAACGCATAAAATACCGCACATAAACGGTTACTTCATATAATACTTCTTGCGCTTCGTCTAAGGCAAAGCGATCCGTTTCACCTTCAACGGTTTGGATAAGTGCTAATTTCTCCATCTGTTTAATCACACGAACGAGCGAGCGGCGATGATTATAATTTGTCCAATCAAGCGGGATGTCGCCAGGATACATATCTTTAATGTCTTCACAAATATCTGAGAGTAAAAATTGCTCATCAACGGCATAATTTTCCGTATAAGCTAACGCACAACTAAACATCGCATAATCTCGTGGTTCTTGAAACGTTTGAATCCCCATCCAATGTTTTGGTGTAACGGGAATTTTTTCCAATTTAATAAAATATTGATGAACGAATAAGTTGTAGCCAAATTTTTCATCAACATAGCGGCGAATCACTTGCTCACGTTCACGCACGAATTGATACAATTCCGGTTCCTCTAAACGTAAAATCCAAAATTTTTCCAAAAGAATTTGTAACGCCTCTTGAGCTTTTTCATCAAAATGTGTCACGGTTATTGCCTCACCTCTTCAACAAAGCGAAAAACGACTTGCGGCATTTCTAAAGCCCCGTCTGTCGCACGTAAAGTGATCCGTTCCTTGTCATTTAAAATGACTTTTACCGTCCGTCCATATTCCGTTTGAAAAGTACGATCTTTACGGGCCATCGCTTTGCCAATCCACGTTAAAAACATTTTGCGTACGTACGGCTCAATCACTGGTAGGGTAGCTAAATTAATTTCATTTTCAGTAATGTACTGTTCAACGGTCATCTGTTCGAGTCGCTGATTTTGTAAAAATTCTCGTTTCGTTCGTTCCTTCTCGGCCGCTTGACTAACGACTGCTCCAGGCCTTGTCCTTGCTCGATAATGAATGATGCGTGGATTTGTTTCAAACTCTATCGGTGCCTCATCCCAAATAGATGTATAAATGTCATCGGTTGGTACGTGGTGACTTAATAAATGTCTCGTTTCAAATAAGCCAAAAACGACTGAGGCTAATTCATGAGCTTGTTCAGTCGTTGGTAACGAAGCAAACCATTCGGCTAAATGTAAATAATCTTTTTTTCGACTCCGATGATAATGGTGACGTTCGCCAAGTCTTTGGACGATGCGTGTCATTCGTCTAATTTGTTCATTCGTGCGAAATTGCAACATGTCTAACTCACTTTCACCATGTTCATTCCCGAGAAACCAAATCGTTAAATTTGTCCATTTCGCTTGTTCTTTATCAAATGACTCTTGTTCATCAATTCCCGCTTGCGAAAAACGGGGAATACTTTGTTGGTGTTTAACGACTTGTTTGATGAGTCGTTTTACTGATTGTAGGTCAATCGCTTGCAAGAGTTGTTGGATTTTTAAAGCGGTTCGTTGTAATTCGATAATAAAATCTCGTAAATATTTCGTAAACTGATCTTTAAACACGAAAAAAGCTTCTGTTTGCATTTGCTCTTCAGCGACATCACTATTAATATGTGCCATATAATCCGAGGTGTTTTTCGTAATTGATTGAAAGTGATTGAAAATATCTTCCCAAAGTTCAAAACAATCAACCGCTTGTGGCATTTCTGACTTGTTAAGCATTTTTTCTAAGGCTAAAAGTGCTTCATAAAGACGCTCAAATTCACGCTTTTCAAGTGAGCCACCAAATGTTTCACCATCGCCTTCCATTTTTTGTAACATTCGTTCAAATTCTACCGTATAAGGGGTACATTGGTAGCGATAACGCTTTTTCTTAAATTCCTCAATCGTCTGTGCCCGCCCTGTCTCCTGGCGAGCGATTAAATTGTTCCAGCGAACGAGTTGATCTAAGTCCTGATGCAACTCATCCTCAGTGTATTCAACAAAATCTGGCAAAGTTTTCAAATACTCATAAACTTCCTCAGGAAACAAAAACTCTCGCATTCGCTCATGTTGTTGATAAAAATAACGCAAAATAGCCCGATAACTCCAGGCTTTTTCAACGGTTAAATATGAAGCTTCAACGACTTGGTTATATTGTTGCATCAAGACCACACCTACTTTCCATCATCTATCTGTTTTAAACTCGTTGATACCCCAAGTACTTCGCACATCTTCAAGATAACGTGTTCTTTTCGATAATCATAAATAAACACAAGTTTTATTCCTTTTTT
>DATGTA010000084.1:0-12684 GCA_035302085.1 Bacillota bacterium | reverse complement strand
GATGCGTTCGTATAAATGTTCATAAGCCAAGTCTTTTATGTATGCTTCCCCTAACTTAATTAGTAAGTCAGTGACCTTTTCGTCATAATCATCCCGTTTTCCCGGTGCTGATACGACGACAAACTTTCGATCTTGATTCGTTTTAATAATATTTCCTACTTTTTGAATTTGTGCTGCATCTGCAAGCGAACTTCCGCCAAATTTTACGACATTCATCATTATCTCCTCATGCTATTGATTATTGTAAGTTTTTTCTTTATTGTTGTATTGTTTGATCCGTTGTTTCTTTTGGTCACGATGGTAAATATATCCCCCAAGGAAAGCAACACCACCAATAAAGAGTAGTAAACCAATGATAAATTGGATACCTTTTGTCAATAATATAGAATAAAAATCGTCAAATAGTGTGTCACGCATAAGTTTGATGCCAAAAGCTGCGACAACACCCGGGAGTAATAGTAAAAGTACTGCAATTATTCTCATCATTTGCCTGCTCCTCGTTTGTGTAGACTTCCTATATTATAACAATTTTTTGTTTTAAAAAACAAAATACCCCTCAGAAAATGATTCCAAGAGGGTAATAAGTGCTATATTAATTACTAAACCACTCTTATCTTTCAAAACGATCAATTTTAAACGTTTTGCAGGATGTAGCACCTTTTCTCAACTTATTTAAGAATGGTTGCTGGGCATCAGTGGGCCTGTCCCTCCGCCACTCATGATAAGATACTTTACAATTAGTAATAATATAGCACCTTCATATTTTCTTGTCAACGATTTTCATTCAATCGTTAGAATTATTAGAACAATACGTTAAGTTGTAAGCGCTTCACTAATCATCTTACAAAATTAACCGACACGGTGTTCTAATCTCAACTTATCAGCAATCATCGCAATAAATTCAGAATTCGTTGGCTTTGCTTTCGAAACATCAATCGTATACCCAAACATCGCTGAGATTGCATCAATATTGCCCCGACCCCAAGCTACTTCAATGGCATGACGAATGGCTCGCTCCACACGTGAAGCTGTTGTATCATATCTTTTTGCGATATCTGGATAAAGAATTTTTGTAATTGAACCGAGTAGTCCAATATCGTTATAAACCATTGAGATCGCTTCTCGTAAATACAAATAACCTTTTATATGAGCAGGTACACCGATTTCATGGATTATTTCCGTAATATCGCCTTCCAAATCATTTGGTTCTTTAATAACCGTATGATCTGTTTCCGGTACTTGAACATGCTTATACTCTTGATCATATACTTGACGAATTTGCTCGGCTAAATGATCTAAATCAAATGGTTTTAAAATAAAGTAACTCGCACCTAAGGCAACAGCGCGTCGCATAACTTCTTCGTGGCCAAAAGCCGTTAACATGATGACTTTTGGTTGTTGATCGTACGGTAGTTTACGTATTTGTTCTAAAACCGCAATGCCATCGAGATGTGGCATAATACAATCAAGAACTAACACATCGGGATTTAATTGTGTGAACAATTGTAAACATTCCCGGCCATCATATGCCTTGGCAATAACCTCAATATCATCAACTAACTTAAAATATTCATCCATCATTTGTACAACTTCTCGATTATCATCCACTAAACAAATTGATATTTTTTCCACAAATTTTCTCCTTTCTATGTATTTGTCTATATTCCCATTTATACTATTCGACGAAAATCATAATTATCCTTTAGAAAATTTGATATTATTTAAATTTTACAAATAAAGAAGTTTGTCATGTGAGTAAATTTACTCGCATGACAAACTTTAATTAACTTGCTTGTTCATTTACATTAAATATATCCATCCCCGCCTCTTGTAACATCCATTCGATATGAATACCGTATCCTGACTGTGGCTCATTTACGAACACGTGGGTAACAGCACCAATTAATTTGCCATTTTGAATAATTGGACTCCCACTCATGCCTTGGACAATTCCACCAGTTTTATTTAACAATTTTTCATCAGTCACTTTTATAATCATTCCTTTAGTTGATGGAACTTTTTGAGGTGAACTGCTAACAATTTCAATATCAAACGATTCGATTGTTTCACCTTCAACAACTGTGAGTATTTTTGCTGGTCCTTCTTTTATTTCATGGGAAAGTGCAATCGGAATGGCTTCATTGTCTGAAAGTTCCTCAATGGAATCATTTAATTCACCAAAAATTCCAAAAGGAGTGTTTTTAGTAATTGTCCCTAGCGACTGTTCCTTCCTTGAAAAACTTGCTTTTTTTTCACCAGGACGACCATTTTTTCCTTTGCTAATAGCATTGACTTGCGAACGCTTAATGGAACCTTCATAAATTTCTATCGGTTTGTTCGTATCAATATCGGAAATTACGTGTCCAAGCGCACCATATTTTTTATTTTTTATATCATAAAATGTAATCGTTCCAATACCGCTCGTTGAATCCCGTATATATAAACCGAGTCGATATTTATTTTCTTTTTTATCATAAATTGGTTGTAAGGTTCGGATAAATTCATCATCACCTCGTTTAATCGTAACATTTAATGATTCGTCAGCTTCACTAAACTTTTTAATATACTTTGCGATATCATCGGCTTTAGTAATTTTTTCATCATTTATTTTTAAGATAATGTCACCAACCTCAATATCACCTTCCTCACCTGGTGAAACATAAGCATCATCCTCTTTAATCAAATGGTGACCGACAACTAATACACCTAATGTTTGTAATTGAATGCCGATTGACTGTCCGCCCGGGACAACTCGAATGTCATCTAACAAGGATAAATTTATTTTTTTAATCGGCAAACCATTCATATTATAAATAAGTGATTGATCGGATGTTACATCTTGATTGGCAAAATCAATATTATCATTTTGTGATGTGACGTTGACTGTTGAACCTAATTTAGGAAGCTCAACATGTCCTTTGAGTGCTATGATATCATTGGGTATTGCTAAATAACTTTTGAATGGATGAATAAAAGGAACGAGTATTATTAAAATCATTAAAAAGAGGCCAATTAAAGGTCTTAACAATTGCTTTTTTCGTCTCATTTGTCACACTCCAAGTTTTCAAACTCATACCTTTTATTTGTATTCATAATGTGACCGTATCAGAGACTTTTTAAACTTGTTAATGATAAGAAAAACTGTGTAACCTTTCCTAAAATAAAAATGTATAACACATTAAAAAACGTCTATACTTAATGAATGAACGGGATAAAAAAATCGTTAAAAAAATTATTTTAACGATTTTTTAAGTAAATGCTAAAGATTGGCTTTAAATGTTTTCGCAAATTCAAGGAGTTCTTTCCCATGTTTTAAAGCGGTTTTTGTTAATTCCGTCCCCGTCATCATTCGACTAAGTTCTTCTATTTTTTCATCTTTAATCAGCTCATGTACTAAAGTACTCGTTCGTTTGTCTAATTCATCTTTTGTAATTAACAAATGAGTATCAGCCATGGCAGCTACTTGCGGTAAATGTGTAATGCAAAGCACTTGTGAGGTAGCCGAAATTTGGGCAATTTTTTCACCCATCGCTTGTGCAACCCGTCCACTAACACCTGTGTCAACCTCATCAAATATGACACTTGTGACACCTTGATGTTTCGCAAATATTTTTTTAATGGCTAACATAATGCGTGAAAGCTCGCCGCCTGAAGCAATTTTTTGTAATGGTTTTTCAGGTTCACCGACATTCGTTGAAATAAGAAATTCAATTTCATCTAACCCATTTGCCTGAAAACTAAGTGAAGTATAGTCATCCTCGTGAGCAATTTTAGGAAAGTCTTTAAAATGAATGGAAAATGAAGCATTTTCTAAATATAAATCATTTAATTCCCGTTTGATTTCTTTGATTAATTCCTTTGCAGCTTTTTTTCGAATGTCATGTAAATTTTTCGCTTCTAAATACATATCTTTAGTCATTTCGAGCATTTGTTGTTCGATTTCTTGAATATGTGAATCTTTATGAGTAATTTGTTCGATTTCTTCTTCAATGGTTGCCATATATTCTAATATTTCATTTACTGTTGGACCATATTTTTTCTTCAGTCGATTGATTTCATCTAAACGACCTTCAATTTCATTTAAGCGCTGTTTATCATAATGAAGGGATTCATTAAATTCACGCAAATCAAATGATAATTCCTCGATTATAAAGTAACTATTCGTTAATTGTTCGGCTTTATCTTTAATCTGAGGGTCATATTCATGAATGTCTTGCAAAGCTAATTGGGCTTTATTTAACCAATCAATCCCTCGTTGCTCTCCATGAAGGGCATTGTAAGCTTCGTTAACTTTTAAATATATTTTTTCAAAATTAATTAAATAATTACGCTCTTCTTCAAGTTGTTCATCTTCATTCGGTTTCAGTTGGGCGTTTTCAAGTTCATTCATTTGAAATTGCAGTAAATCTAAGCGGTGTGCTAATTGTTGTTCATTCGTGCTCAATTGATCATATGAGTATTTTAACTTTTTATGTTTTTCAAAAAGAGACAGATACTCAAACTTCGTCTCATTTATTTCTTCATCACAATAATCATCAAGTAATAATAAATGATTGCTGACGTCCATTAATGATTGGGTTTCATGTTGACTATGAATATCGATCAATTGTTTACCAAATTCACGTAAAATCGCTAATGTGACAAGTTTTCCATTAATCCGACAAATACTTTTTCCTTGGGCTGTAATCGTTCGTCTTAAGATGATCATTGCATCACCAGCATCAATTCCATATTGCTCCGCAAGCCTATATATTTCATGGCCTTCATAGTCAATTGAAAAAAGACCTTCAATTTCTGCCTTTTTTGCACCATGTCTAACGTAATCAACTGAACCTCTCCCGCCGGCTAATAATTCAACCGCATCAATAATAATCGATTTACCTGCCCCTGTTTCACCCGTTAAAACAGTTAATCCATCATTAAATGTTAAAGAGATTTCATCAATAATCGCAAAATTTTCGATCGATAATTGTGTTAACACGATTAAAACTCACCTCACTATGATACGTCGTTTATAACATATTCAGAAAACGGTTTTTCACATCATCTGTACTTTCTTCTGTTCGACAGATTATCAGACACGTATCATCCCCACAAATTGTCCCCATAATTTCATCCCATGTTAAATTGTCAATAAGTACGCCAACTGCATGAGCGTTTCCGGGCAATGTTTTTAACACGATAAAATGACTCGTATGATCTATACTTACAAAAGCATCCATAATTAAACGTTTAAGTTTTTCTAAAGGATTAAAACGTTGATCTGCCGGTAAACTGTATATATAATTACGATTAGATGAGGGAACTTTAACGAGTTCTAACTCCTTAATGTCACGAGAGACCGTTGCTTGGGTAACATTAAAATCGAGTTCTTTTAATCGTTCAACAAGTTCATCTTGTGTTGATATGTCATGGTTGGTAATTAGTTCACGAATTTTAATTTGACGTTGGATTTTACTCATTTTCTTTCACCACTTTTACAATAATCTTTTGTGGGCGTCTTTGACAACTTGTTCGATATTCAACGCTACTTGCTGATTCGTTGTTTTTTGCCACCCAAAATGAACTAAAAATTCAATGTTTCCTTTTCCACCGGTAATGGGGGAATAAGTTACGTCTAAACAATGATAAGATTGTTCAGTAGCAAATGTAATGATTCGCTGTAAAACGTCGATATGTACATTTGGCTGACGAATAAGGCCACCTTTTTCCACCTGCTCTTTACCAGCCTCAAATTGCGGCTTCACAAGCGCAATGACATCACTATTATGGGCTAACAGCTGTTTTAAGACAGGTAAAATAAGTTTTAAGGAAATAAATGAAACATCAATTGTTGCTAAATTAGGGATACCATGTTTAAGCATATCTTCTGTCACATAACGAAAATTCGTTCGTTCCATAACAATGACTCGTGGATCACTTCTTAATTTCCAGGCTAATTGATTGTATCCGACATCAATCGCATAACTTAGTTTAGCACCATGTTGTAAAGCGCAATCGGTAAATCCACCCGTTGAAGCACCAATATCAATCAATCGGCGGTTTTTTATATTTATAGAAAAGTGTTCAAGTGCTTTGGCCAATTTTAAACCACCACGACTGACATAGGGGCAATCATTTCCTTTAACAGTAATCGGTAAATCCTTGGCGACTTTCATACCCGGTTTTTCTAAGCGGATTTGCTCGGAAAAAACGAGACCAGCCATAATGAGTCGTTTTGCTTTTTCTCGTGAATCAGCTAATTTTTTTTCAACTAAAAGGACATCAAGTCTTTGTTTGCTCATGTTTACAATCCTTTTTATAATTATTTTGTCCGTTTTTTCTGTAACTTACTAACAATTTTAATTTTTAACTTACTTTCTAAAAAAGCAATAGTTTTACCCGTATAAATCATAATTTGTGTAGATGAATTGATCGCAAAAAACTTTCCAATTGCTTTCCCACCAACTGTTAAAGCAGCGACTAAACTTGTGAAAGTTACTGATAATATAAGTTGCCATGATGAGCCTTCATCATATCCGAGTATATATGCTAATTGCATTAAAACGATAGCAGTAGCTGTTCCACTAACAATGCCTGAAATGTCACCGATCACATCATTACAAAAGCTTGAAAACTTATCAGCATTTTTTATAATAGCAATCGCTTCTTTAGCCCCATAAACTTTTTCAGATGCCATGGCATGAAAAGGGGCTTCATCAGCTGCTGCTGAAGCAATGCCAAGCATGTCAAAAACAATGCCGATAATAATGATGACGAGCACAACAAATCCACCTGCAACCCATGTCACATGGTTTAAAATGGAAGATGATATGACTGAAAAAATAGCCGCTAACACGAATGTGATAACGGCAATAGTGAAACTAAAATTAAGTGTACGTTTTATTTTCGAATTCATAATATACCTCTTAAACATGTGATTGTTTACACATTTAAACATAGGGATGGTCATTCATAAGGTAAAAACTGCGGCTTAGGTCCAGTAGGTTTTCCCAGATAAATACCCCTTGTCACCAAAGAGGCGGTTCCCCTTTAAATTCATCTTAGCCATGTTACCATTAGCTAGACTGGATTACCACTTAGACCGCACTATAATCCCTTAAAAATGTCGCATGGAACAGTCTAGGAGATTTCCTCACCAGTCGGAAACTATTTCCTAGCCTCTTTTGCAATACTGATTTCAAAGAATATGATCAAATATATTTATGGCCTGTAAATATTTTTGATTTAGTATTCTTATCCCAACAGAATCACTCAAGGCAGGCTACGCTACAGAACATGTGCTGTAGGTTCATACCCCACTCCATCTCTGTGACTATTTTTAGCCAAGACGACAGAAATGGGCCTCCACGGTAATTGGGTCAAACGCCCACATGCCTTTGCGGATCGCCCAAAAACCTTAACTCCCAGCATGAGCCCAAAGCTGGGCGCTTCAAGCTAACACAAGGAACTTCATCGATATGCCCTTTGGCGAATTTTTAGGCCCGCCTTCAGAAATAGTGGACTGACTAGAATACTGCACCATCCCTTTTAACTGTATTATAACACAATTAATCATGCGATTCTATTAGTTAATATTTCCTTTCTGTCAAAAATTTTGTGAGATCAAATAACTTGGATTCACCTATTTGCACATTTTCTAGCGCTTCATACGCTTTAGCAACATAGTTGTCACGGTGTTTAATCGCGCCATCTAACCCTAATAAAGCTGGATAAGTACTTTTTTCATTTTCTTCATCACTACCAACCGGTTTTCCGAGTGTCTCTTCATCACCGACAATATCAAGAATATCGTCTTGAATTTGAAAAACAAGGCCAATATAAGTTGAAAATATATGTAATTCGTCCAATTGTTCTTGCGTCGCACCACCTAAAAATGCACCCGCTTTAATAGCAAAGTTAATTAATTGACCCGTTTTTAAGCGATGAATTTTTTCTAGTTCATCGATTGTAACACGTTTGTCTTCAGCGAGTAAATCTAACATTTGCCCAGCAACCATGCCAGTTGGACCACTCGCCTTTGCTAACCATGATATTAATGTTGTTTTTTCTGTTGCACTCAGTAAAGGATCTTGAGCAATCCACTCGAAGCTGTACGTTAATAAACCATCGCCTGCTAAAATAGCAGTCGCTTCATCAAAGACAATATGGTTCGTCGGTTTTCCACGTCGTAGATCATCATCATCCATTGCTGGTAAATCATCATGAATTAATGAATATGTATGAATCATTTCTAAAGCTGTTGCTGTTGACATCACTTTATTTGTATCCTCTTGAAATGATTCGAAACTTGCCATTAACAAAATGGGTCGTAATCGTTTGCCACCTGCACGTAATGAGTATAACATTCCATCTGTCAGTCGATTAGCTTCTTTTAGTGGATTGACCGCTTTTTCTAATGCCTGATTAATTTTTTCTTGATACGTTTTAATATATGTATCTAATGACACCATTAAACCTCCTCTTCTAAATCAAAGGTTTCTAATTTATTTTGTTCAGTAACGATTTTGGTCATTTTTTCTTTAACAGATGTTAATTTTTCATGGCATAACTTTGTGAGTTCCATTCCCGCTTGATAATCTTTAATCGCTTTCTCAAGAGGGACATCGCCTGCTTCAAGTCGCTCGACAATTTTTTCTAACTGTTCCATCGCTTGTTCAAAATTAAGTTCTTTTTCATCACGCATTTGTATCCTCCTTTAATTGCATGACTTTACAATGTAATGTTCCATCAGATATTTTCACCGTTATTTCATCAGCAACATTTACTTGTTTTGTTTGCTTTATAATTGTTTGTGTTTCATCATAAGCGATCGCATAACCTCGCTGCATCACTGATAGCGGATTAATTAATGATAATTTTTCCAACATGTTTTCCAACTGATTACTTTTTTGTTGATAAATATTGTTCATCGTTCGTTCAAGACGTTTTGTTAATTGTTGCAAAGCTTCATTTTTTTGTTCAATCATTTGTGGAATATTTATAGAGATTAAACGATGGTTAAAATGTTTGATCTGTTCCTCATGTTGCTGTATAAGTAACTTTTGTGTATGCATCAGTCGTTCACTCATTAAATCTAAGTGTTGTGCTTTTTGTTCAATTAGTTGTTTGGGATATTTAAACGCATATGACTGTTGCAATCGGGTAAGATTTTTTTCATTGGCTTGTATAATATGATTTATCGATTGATTGAGTGAACGGTGCAAATATGATAAATGTTTTTTTAATTCTCTTAATGATGGCACAACGATTTCAGCAGCTCCTGTTGGTGTAGGTGCTCTGTAATCAGCAACAAAGTCACTGATCGTTATATCTGTTTCATGACCGATGGCTGAGATCAATGGAATCGATGAGGCAAAAATGGCTTTGGCCACAATCTCCTCATTAAAAGGCCATAAATCTTCAATTGAACCACCGCCACGGGCCAAAATGAGCACATCAAATAGAGCTAATTCATTGGCACACTCAAGTGCTTGTTTGATTGAACGTGCTGCTTGTTCGCCTTGGACAATCGATGGAATGATCGTTGTTTTTACAATTGGATAGCGACGTTTAATCGTCGTAAGAATATCACGAACAGCAGCTCCTGTTGGTGAGGTAATGATGCCAATATGTGACGGAAATGATGGAAGTGGCTGTTTATAACGATCTTGGAATAATCCTTGTTTTTCTAATTTATTTTTTAATTGTTCATAAGCTAAATAGAGTGCCCCCAAACCATCGGGCTCCATCTGTTGAACATATAACTGATATTGGCCATAAGGCTCAAAAACGCTTACATGACCTTTGATTAAAACTTGCATACCATTTTCTACTTGAAATTTTAAAAAACGATTATTTCCCGCAAACATAACCGATTGAATACGTGAAGTATTATCTTTTAACGTAAAATACATATGTCCACTACTATGGTGTTTAAAATTAGAGACCTCACCTTTGATCCAGACCGTTTTTAAGTGAGGGTCAATATCGATTTTACGTTTAATATATTTCGTTAAAGCCGTGACTGATAAATATTTGTCTCTCAATGGTTTAATCGTTCCTTTGCCGCTTGAATCGTATTTTGTAAAAGCATTGTAATCGTCATCGGGCCAACTCCTTGTGGGACGGGTGTTATATAGCCTGCTTTTACTTGGGCACTTTCAAAATCAACATCACCTGTTAATGTCCCATTATCAAGACGATTGACACCAACATCAATAACAGCTGCTCCAGCTTTAATATGATCCGCTTGAACAACATGCGGACGACCAACCGCAACGACTAAAATATCTGCTTTTGTCGTGTAGTCTTTTAAGTTTTTAGTCCGTGAATGACAATAAGTTACTGTAGCATGTTCGTTTAATAAAAGTTGTCCAACTGGTTTACCAACAATATTACTTCGCCCAATTATTACCGCATGTTTACCTTCCATCTCAATGTTTTGTGATTTTAACATCGTAATAATTCCATAAGGTGTACATGGTAAGTATGTTTTCTGGCCAGTCATCATCCGACCGATATTAATCGGATGAAAACCATCTACATCTTTCTCCGGATGAATCGTCTCAATTACTGCTTGTTCTGAAATATGTTCAGGTAAAGGTAATTGGACTAAAATTCCATGAACGGCATCACTTTTATTTAACTGCTCGATCATATCCAACAATTCATCTTCTGTCGTGGTCTCATCTAAACGAATAATTTCTGATTGGATTCCGACTTCTTTTGATGCTTTTTCTTTACCGGCAACATATGATTTTGATGCGGGATCATTGCCGACTAAAATAACTGTTAAATGTGGTTGGATCCCTTCTTTTTTTAATAATGCTACCTTTTCTTTCATGTCTTCTCTAATGTCGGCTGCTAAATCTTTTCCATTAATGACGACGGCTGTCATTTATAACACATCCTTTTCAATAATTTTTGCTAATACACCATTAACAAATTTTCCTGATTGATCATCCCCGAATTTTTTAGCTAATTCGACCGCTTCATTAATTGCTACACGCTTGGGAACATCTTCCAAATATTTTATTTCATAGATCGCTATTCGTAAGATGGTTTTTTCGACTGATGCGATTCGATCAATTGACCAATGCTCTAAATTGTTTGCGATGAGCTGATCAATCGCTGTCACATGGTTGGACACACCGATGATGAGCTGGTGATAAAAGGAATTGTTTGTTTGTTCAGAAACATGCTCAATCGTTTCAAAGATTTTTTGCTTGTTAACATCTAATTGAAAAAGTGTTTGTAAAGCTTTTTCTCGTGCATGGTGTCGACTCATTCATAAACTCCTTTAAATTGGTAAAATATGCAAAGTTGTTAAGTCGTCTCAGGGTCATTCATTTGCTCTGTTTCGACTTCAATTGCTAAAACGTGGACATTGATCACTTTTGTTTCCAATGCTGTCATATTTTTTAAAGCTTGCTTAACATTCTTTTGTAATGTTTCAGCCGTCTGGCGAATGGGTATTCCAAATTTAATCGTCACATAAAGGTCAATCATGACACCGTTGTCCGTTAATTCTACTTTTACCCCTTTACTATGTGTTTTTTTACCGAATCGTTCAGCAACTCCGGTCGCAAAATTACCGCGCATAGATGAAATACCTTCAACTTCAGAAGCCGCAATCCCAGTTATAATTTCAATGACTTCAGGGGCTATTTCAACTTTACCTAATGTTGCATCATTGCTCACATTTAACAATGCCTCATTTTGATCCATTAGCGTCCCTCCTTACAAGCGATCTCAAACGCTTTATTGTTTACTGAGCGGGTGAATATCAAGAAACTTCGTATTAAAATCACCACTCATAAATACTTCATGATCCATGACATCTCGATGAAAAGGTATTGTTGTATGTACACCATCAATTAAAAATTGATCAAGTGCGCGTTTCATACGAGCAATCGCTTCTTTACGATTTTTACCATGAACAATTACTTTTGCGACCATCGAATCGTAATAAGGTGTAATCATATAGCCAGGATAAACGGCTGAATCGATTCGCACGCCTAAGCCACCAGGCGGTAAATACATATCGACTTGACCAGGTGAAGGCATGAAATTTTGGGCTGGATTTTCCGCATTAATACGGCATTCAATCGCCCAACCATTAAAATTAATATCTGCTTGTTGATAAGATAATTTTTCATGATTGGCAATTTTTATTTGTTCTTTTATTAAATCAATCCCAGTAACCATCTCTGTCACAGGGTGTTCTACTTGGATACGTGTATTCATTTCCATAAAATAAAATTCCTTCGTTTGTCGGTTAAAAATAAATTCAACAGTACCTGCCCCAACATAATTAACAGCTTTAGCTGCATTAACGGCTGCTTGCCCCATTTCTTCACGGATGTCAGCAGTAATTGCTGGTGACGGTGTTTCTTCAATTAACTTTTGTAGACGACGTTGAATCGTACAATCTCGCTCACCGAGGTGGATCACATTTCCATATTGATCCGCTAAAACTTGGATTTCCACATGGCGAAAATCATCAATTAATTTTTCTAAATAAACATTAGGATTACCGAAGGCTGTTTCCGCTTCTTCCTGAGTAATCCGAATACCTTGAATAAGTTCTTCTTCATTACGTGCCCGACGAATCCCCCGGCCACCACCACCGGCTGTAGCTTTGATCATTATTGGATAACCGATTTCTTCTGCTAATTTTAAAGCTTCTTCATCATTTTTGAT
>DATGTA010000083.1:0-20230 GCA_035302085.1 Bacillota bacterium | reverse complement strand
CTGGCAAAATTCCAAGTTCGCCTATTTCAGATTTACAGCTAACCATTTCAAAGCTATCATCAAGGACAGAGCCATCAGGAGTTACAACAGTGACATTGAGTGTTTTCACTTTCATCCTCCTCTGCTTCAAAGCTGATCAGATGAGTTGTTTTCATTACAAACAAAATATTGTTTATAACGATTAAGTCGTCATTTGTTCAGCTTTTTCAACAACTTCTTCAATACGTCCGACTAAACGAAACGCATCTTCAGGTAAATCGTCATACTTACCTTCTAAGATTTCTTTGAAACCTTGAACAGTTTCAGCAATCGGTACGTATGAACCTGGTTGTCCTGTAAATTGCTCGGCAACGTGGAAGTTTTGTGATAAGAAGAACTGAACACGTCGCGCGCGAGCAACGGTTAATTTATCTTCATCAGATAATTCGTCCATTCCAAGAATCGCAATGATATCTTGGAGTTCACGATAACGTTGTAACGTACGCTGCACTTCACTTGCGACTTGATAATGTTCTTCACCAACAATATTTGGGTCAAGCGCACGTGAAGTAGATGCTAATGGGTCAACTGCTGGATAAATACCTTGCTCAGATAATCCACGGTCCAAGTTTGTTGTCGCATCTAAGTGTGCGAACGTTGTCGCTGGTGCTGGGTCTGTATAGTCATCCGCTGGTACGTAAATCGCTTGAATAGATGTAACAGATCCTTTATTTGTTGAAGTAATTCGCTCTTGTAGTTGGCCCATCTCTGTTGCAAGTGTTGGCTGATAACCAACTGCAGATGGCATACGACCAAGTAGAGCAGAAACTTCTGATCCTGCTTGTGTAAAACGGAAAATATTGTCAATGAACAGTAAAACGTCTTGACCTTGTTCATCTCGGAAATATTCTGCCATCGTTAATCCGGTTAAAGCAACACGCATACGTGCTCCTGGTGGTTCGTTCATTTGACCGAAGACCATCGCTGTTCGGTCGATAACACCAGAATCCTTCATTTCAAAATATAAATCATTACCTTCACGTGTACGCTCACCAACACCGGCAAATACAGAAATACCACCGTGCTCTTGAGCGATGTTGTTAATTAACTCTTGAATTAAAACGGTTTTACCGACACCGGCTCCACCGAATAGCCCAATTTTCCCACCCTTAATATATGGAGCAAGTAAATCAACAACTTTAATACCTGTTTCTAAAATTTCTGTTTCGGTTGATAGATCTTCATATAATGGTGCCTCACGGTGAATTGGGTCACGTTGTACATCTTCAGCAACTTCTTCCCCATGGTCGATTGTTTCGCCAAGGACGTTGAAAATACGTCCAAGTGTTAAGTCACCTACAGGAACACTAATTGGTCCTTCTTTGTCAATGACTTCCATACCACGTCTAACACCATCTGTTGATGACATGGCAATCGTACGGACCGAGTTATCACCTAAGTGAAGAGCAACTTCTAAAGCTAGACTTCTGCTTTCGCCACCTTCCTCAGATGACTCAATATGAACTTCTAACGCATTATATATATCAGGGATATTATCGTCTGCGAACTTAACGTCAACGACTGGTCCCATGACTTGTGTTACATATCCTTTGCTCAAAAGACTTCCCTCCTAACGTACTTTCAAACATTTATACTTATTCGAGCGCTGCGACTCCGCCAATAATTTCGGATATTTCTTGGGTAATTTCTGCCTGACGGGCACGGTTATATGATAATGTTAAATCATCGATTAATTCTTCAGCATTATCTGTTGCATTACGCATGGCCGTCATTCGAGCAGCATGTTCGCTCGCTTTACCATCAAGTACGGCGCCAAAGATTAAGCTTTCCGCATACTGTGGTAAAAGTACTTCTAATATTTGTTCTTGACTTGGTTCATATTCATATTGTGCATTTTGTGCATCCGTTTGCTCTTGTAAATTAACAATCGGTAACAATTGATTTGAGGTTACATCTTGTTGAATCGCACTTACATAATGGTTATAAAAAATGTGCAACTCATCAATTTCTTCTTCAACATACATTTGGACCGTATCATATGTTAATTGTTTCACATCGGCAAATGTTGGTTGGTCTGATAAGCCAAGTAAGTGCTTCGCAACTGGCATATTTCTTTTACGACAAAATTCATAGCCAATCCGGCCAACAGCGATAATTGTGTACTCATCTGTTGATTGATGGCGTTTTTCAATCGTCTGTTGTAAATATCTTAAGATGTGACTGTTATAAGCACCCGCTAATCCACGGTCAGAAGTAATGACAAGATAACCTGTCTTTTTTACATCACGCTTACTTAACATCGGATGTGTCACATCGATGTTGTTTGCGGCGATTGAAGCGACAACTTCTTGCATTTTTTCACTATATGGTACAAATGCACGTGTTTTTTGTTCCGCGCGACTCATTTTTGAGGCGGAGACCATTTCCATCGCTCGCGTGATTTGTTGCGTTTTTTGAGTTGAATCAATTCGATTTTTAATATCTCTTAGTGAACCCAAGTTATTTCACCACCCTTTCAATGGCAAAGGTTGCGGGTAAAATATATGTTTAAAAATATTGTGCATGCTGATTACAGTAATCAGCATGACTTATTATTCACTTGGTACAAATGTCTTTTTAAATGTTTCAACCGCTTCATCCATATCGGCTGCTTCAGGTAATTTTCCAGTTGTACGAATATGATCAATTAATTCTTTTCGATTATCATCTAACCAAGCGTTAAATTCTGTTTCAAAGCGCATCATATCATCAATGGCAATATCATCTAAGTGACCATTTGTTAAGGCATAAATGATCATCACTTGTTTATCAACACTTAATGGTTTGTGTAGATCTTGTTTGAGCACTTCAACCGTTCGCTGTCCACGATTCAGACGGGCTTGTGTTGCTGCATCTAAGTCTGATCCAAATTGGGCGAATGCTTCTAGTTCACGATAAGCCGCTAAATCTAAACGTAATGTTCCAGCAACTTTTTTCATCGCACTTATTTGGGCATCTCCACCAACTCGGGAAACAGATAATCCGGCATTAATCGCTGGGCGTACACCCGCAAAGAATAAGTCAGATTGTAAGAAAATTTGCCCATCGGTAATTGATATAACGTTCGTTGGAATGTAAGCAGAAATGTCACCTGCTTGTGTTTCAACGAATGGTAAAGCTGTTAATGAACCGCCTCCACGTTCATCACTTAACTTCGCCGCACGTTCTAAGAGACGTGAGTGTAAGTAGAACACATCACCTGGGAACGCTTCACGACCTGGTGGACGACGTAGTAATAAAGAAAGTTCACGGTAAGCAACCGCTTGTTTGGATAAATCGTCATAAACAACAAGGACGTGTTTGCCGTTATACATAAATTCTTCACCCATTGAAACTCCTGCATATGGTGCTAAGTAAAGGAGTGGTGCTGGGTCTGAAGCTCCTGCAGATACGACAATTGTATAATCAAGTGCGCCATGGTTCCGGAGTGTTTCTACCGTTCCTCGGACCGTTGATTCTTTTTGTCCGATCGCTACGTATATACAAATCATATCTTCATCTTTTTGGTTAAGGATCGTATCAATGTCGACAGTCGTTTTACCTGTTTGTCGGTCACCAATAATAAGTTCACGTTGACCACGTCCAATCGGTACGAGTGCGTCAATCGCTTTAATTCCTGTTTGGAGTGGTTCAAAAACAGATTGACGATCCATAACACCAGGTGCTTCTGATTCAATTGGGCGTGTTTTTGTTGTTCCGGTTGGGCCAGCCCCGTCAATCGGTTGCCCGAGTGGGTTAACTACTCGACCGAGTAGTTCTTCACCTACAGGCACTTGCATAATTCGCCCGGTTCGTTTTACTTCATCACCTTCAGTAATATCTTGGTAAGGTCCTAAAATGACGATACCGACATTACTTTCCTCTAAGTTTTGAGCCATTCCCATGACTCCATTAGAAAATTCAACAAGCTCGCCAGCCATGACATCATCAAGACCATGAGCTCTTGCAATTCCGTCACCAACTTCAATAACGGTGCCGATATCACTTACTTCTATGTCTGAATCGAATGTTTCGATTTGCTGTTTAATCAATGCACTTATTTCTTCAGCTTTTATGCTCATACCACTTCACCCCTATCATCATTTGTTTGCAGTCGCAATATTTCGTTCGAGTCGGCGCAATCTACCCCGGACAGTGCCGTCATAAATTGTGTGACCGATACGAATTCTAAGGCCACCGAGAACATCAGGATCAACGATATTTTTAAAGGTTACAGCCTTTTTATTAAGTTGTTTAGCAAACTTTTCCGCTAAAACCGCTTGTTCTTCATCTGTTAACGGACGAACCGAATAAACAGTTGCTTCTGCAATTCCTTTCGCATCATTGACAAGCTCATTTAGTTGATCAACAATTAATGGGATCAATTCAATTCTTTGTCGTTCGATCAATAATAGCATCGTATAGACAACATACTGATGAAAATCTTTGAAGATCTCCTTAACCATTTTTTGTTTTTGATCAGTTTGAACTTGTGGATGCTTTAAGATCGAAAAGAGTTGTTCATGTTCTGTTAAACGATCTTTAATGAGACTAAATTGCTCAATAAATGTATCTAGTAATTTGTTTTCTTCTCCAAGTTCGAAAAGAGCTTCGGCATAACGTTTAGAAACGACTGCTTCTCTCATTGCTCTTCCCCTATCTCTTTAATGTAGTCATTAATTAATTGCTCTTGATCCTGTGCACTTAATTCTTTTTCAATCACTTTACTCGCAATTAAAACAGATAATGAGGCGACTTGATCTTGGAGTGCTTGAATGGCTTTTTCTTTTTCATTTTCTATTTCTGCTTTGGCAGCTTCTTGTAAACGTTCAGCTTCTTCTTTAGCTGATTGTAAAATGTTATCTTCTTGGCGCACGGCTGCTTGGCGTGCTTCTTCAATAATTGCTTGCGCTTCTTGGCGTGTCTGTTTGAGCTGTTCTGCTGCATCTTGAGCCGCTTTTTCTGCTTCCTTGCGACTATTTTCCGCTGCTTCAATTTCACTTGCGACATATTTTTCACGCTCTTCCATGACTTTCATGAGCGGGCCCCAAGCGACTTTTTTCAAAATCCAAAGCAGTAAAATAAAGGCAAACAGCACATAAAACATGTCGCCAGGTCGTAAACCACCAATCGCTGAACCGATCGTCATTGCTGTTACGTATGAATGCACAGTCGTCACTCCTTTCAGAATTACTTCTTACATTGTTCGAACGTCTATTCCCTTATAAAAGGAATGGCGCAAGTTCATCTTCATGAAGCGAACCCCGCCATGTATTTAAACGTCGGATGTTTACATAACTGTAAATGCGATAACAACTGCGAAAATCGGAATCGCTTCAACAAGGGCAATTCCCATTAACATTGTAACTGTCAGTGGACCACGTAATTCTGGTTGACGTGCAATCCCTTCAACCGTTCTACTACCAATTAAACCAACACCAATACCAGCTCCTAAGGCTGCTAAACCTATCGCAATTGCTGCTGCTAATGCGTTCATGATTAATTTCCTCCTTTTATATTAAACCCTAACTTAAATTTATAATTTAAGAATAATTTCTTAAAATACTCGTTTAAATATGTTTGACTAAAGTTTGTGATACATTTTTATAAACTTTCATTCACTTTGTTGGAAATATAAAGCATCGTGAGTAATGTGAAAATAAATGCTTGGATTCCTGCAACAAATAAACTAAATCCTGACCAAGCGAGCATTGGTAAGAGTGAGCCAATAAATCCACCCACACCGGATGTACCAAAGCTAACGATAAGTCCTGTTAAAATGGCTCCAGCAAACATGTTCCCAAATAAACGAAGACCAAGTGTTAATGTGTTTGTAAATTCTCCTAAAATATTAAATGGAAACATAATTGGTAATGGTCGGAAATAGTCTTTCCCATACTCTTTAAAACCTTTAATTTTAATCCCATAGTAATGAGATAAAACGATGACAAGCGTTGCTAATGTCAGTGTTACACCTGCATCAGCTGTTGGTGATTTCCACCACGCTGTATCACCGATAACAATTGATGTTACCATGCCCATAACATTACCTACTAAAATAAACGTAATTAATGTGAGGCCAAGCGGTAAGAAAGCTCTTCCCGTTTTCCAATCCATCGTATCTGTAATAAGTCCTTTAACAAAATCGATAACCCATTCCATAAAATTTTGTTTACCGGTTGGCTTCATTTGTAAATTGCGACTAGCCCAAGTAGCTAAAACTAAAACGACGATAAACGTTAAAGTGATCATCAGTACATTCGCTAAGTTAAAAGAAAGCCAAGGAATTCCGAGGACATTCTCGATGATTGGTTCTTTATTTTCCAAATGTATCACCTCTTTTCAAGCAGAATGAAAGATTGTTTATTTAAATATAAATAAATATAAAAGGTTTTGATCACGAGGATCTTAACCTTCTTTTAAATAATGATAATCACTGATGTTGATTCTTTTGATCAGCAATAATTTGTTGAATCGTAAAATCGATAAATAGAATGATATAAGCTAAACCGAGTCCAAGGGCTAACCAAGGTATATGTACTTTTTCTGGGAAACGAGTGGCAAAAACAACAATGATTCCAACTCCAGCAATACGAACAAATGTCCCCAGTGAACGGGTTCGACCTTCTGTTACAATTGCTTCAGCATAGCTTTTAACACGCGTTTGCAAAAAGCGTAAACTGTAATATCCAGCGATGTAACCGAGCAATAAACTCATAAACAATCGTTCATAGGGTGTCAGGAGAATTGCCACTAAAAAAAATACGAGAAGATAGATCATCCATTTCCGTTGCCGTTCAACGAGACGATTATATTCTTCCATGGCTCACTCTTCTCCCTTATCCGGTATCATCCATTGGAAATTTCGGCAAAAACAGTCACCTTAACAATTTATTAATATGGTGCAAAAATTGTTAAATTATTGCGTTTAAAGTGCTATTCATTCCACTAAACAAGTTTACATTAGCACATGTTCAATGTCAATTATTTGTCGAATGAAAAACATCTTGTCAATTGTTGCCAACTGTACATTGTTTAAGCCTTTTGTTTATTCGTTTTACATGCGATTACAAGGCATTTATGCGTTTCTTTAATTCCCTTTAGAACAGACAAGATTAACTGTTTAGCATCATTTATATAGTATAAATGAAAATATGTGAAAAAGGCATGACAATATTGTGAACGATTTTAGTATCAATCACTCGATGACTAATGGTTGCTCGATTTCAGTTATTTTACCATCTTCATGTTCAATCGTTATTTGGGCGATATATTGACCGGGCTCAGGAATCATTGTCGCCCGTAAATCACCTTTATTTAAACCGGCTTCTAAGTCTGTCAATGTGAGTAGTGTTTGTTGAAACGTTAATGTGTGCGGATCAAAGAGATCGACTTGCAATGTATGTGCTTCATCGACGATATAAAATTGATACATGTAATCATCTTGTGTAAACGGTTTTAGTCCAACACCAAAACCCATTAAAAATGGATAGTTCGTTGTTTCATGAATAAATAAATAAGGTAATTGATAATCTTGCTCACCACTTTGCAACGTTAAATAACCTTGGTGAATCCCTTCTTTGAGAAACAATGGATGAATAGCTAATTCAAGCGGGATCCTTTTCTTTTCATAAGGGCCTAACGTAAATGTTTGTGGTAATGTCCACGTATAACCATTTGTTTGCTTCGGGATAACAAATGAATAAGTTTGCGCTTTGTTTGTCATATTTTCAATGTGTAAATGGTTTATTAATGTTTGCTCACGTCCATTAACTTTGCCGAATGATAGGATAGGGTCATATATAATTGTTTCTGTATGAATGGCGTCATTGACTTGAATAACACCTGATCCTTGCACAGACGGATGAAGTAATTTTCCTAAACGATTGACGAGTGGCTTGGCCGTTGTCTTGAGAGCACCAATGACTTGCTCATTTGTCCATTGTGGTTGCGCCTCTTTGATCAGAGCGAAACTTCCGGCAACATGTGGTGCTGCCATGCTCGTTCCTTGCAGTTCTTGAAAACCATCAGGGATCGTACTCATAATATTTGTTCCTGGAGCTAAAAGATCTGGTTTAATCGTCCAATCAACCGTGACAGGTCCACGTGAACTAAACGGGGCAATCGTTTCTGAGATCTTCTTTGTCCTCGCTTTGCCGATAAAAGGGCCTTTTTGCAATTGCTCATTTAACCATTGACTATTAGTTTTTGACAGAGGAATAATCGGAAGTGAAATAGATTCTTCTTCGGTCGCTATCATGGAAATACTATCTTCAAGTTGCTCAATAAATATAGCAGCTGCGCCCGCTCGTTCCGCTTCTTCGATACGTTCAATAAAAGATTCAGTGATCTCAGATATAAATAAAATTTTCCCAAAGAGTGATTCTTCTGATGCTGGATCTTTCACAACTTCATAAGTGTTTGTCTTTGACCATGTTGATGTACCCGGGATTGAGACAAGAGGAATGTCTTTATCTGTTAGTGGATCTTTTAAAACGTACATCGTTTTCTCTGGAGCCAATGCACCTACAGAAATGGCGTCTGTTGCTGTAGCTGGTGAGCCAACCGTCCAATCGGCTGGACCGTCATTTCCATTAGCAATAACGACAATCGTGCCTAATTCATGGGCGCGATCAACTGCAGTACTCGTTGGAAAATCTGGACCATTAATTGAATTTCCTAAAGATAAATTAATAATATCCATGCCATCTTTTACCGCTTGTTCCAAAGCTGCGATGACTTGGATTGATGTACCACGTCCTCCAGGTCCTAAGGCACGATAAGCATATATATCTGCTTCGGGAGCAACCCCTTGAAATTTACCATTCGCTGCAATAATACCTGATACATGTGTCCCGTGAATCGTCGGGGGACCTTCTGTTGGTAATGTTTCAAGGGGGTCATCATCTAAATCGACAACATCATAGCCCCCTTGATAATTGTTGGCTAAATAAGGGTGTTCATAATCAATTCCCGTATCAATAATACCAATCTTTATTCCTTTTCCTGTATATGCTGAGTCATTAATCGAATGAGGGAAATTTGTTTGTTCATCCGCATATTCGTCAGGACTCTTTGCTTCTGTTGAAGTAACGTTCATATCAGTTGTATATGTATAAACAGGATAAGTCGTTTCAACAAATGGTAAGTCTTGGACATCTTTTAAATGCTTTGCTTTTGCTTGTAAAGCTAGCCCTTGAAAAAGGACATCATAAACAGCAACGACTTCAATGAATGGCTCGTTTGCTGCAAAATATTGTTTATAACGATGTGGGTCCCCTTCAACTTCTATAATTAATGAGACTTCATCTTGATGCATGGCATAAATAGTATCCATTGGCCAAGTAAAAAATATAAGCAAAAGAATAACGATATATTGTCGTTTATAATTCATGCGTCAATCCCCCGCACTTAATCATCGTGTGACATTTTCTGATGTATAGCATTTTCGTCACATATGCTTAGTCTTTGTCGGGATATTGAATTTATGTATTAAAAAACGCTCGAAAGGTGATATGATCCTTAACGGCTAACTGTTAAGATTCAGGTCAACATTCGAACGTTTTCGCTAAGTTTATTCAATTGATCGCATCATTAAAAAACTACTTTGTGCCATATAGGCGGTCGCCTGCATCACCAAGACCTGGTAAAATATATCCTTGTTCATTTAAACGATCATCAAGGGCGCCAAGATAAATGTTTACATCTGAATGATTTTCTTGAATGAGCTTGACCCCTTCTGGTGCGGCCACTAAACACATGAGGCGAATTTTTTTAGCCCCACGTTTTTTCAATGAGTAAATGGCATCGTTAGCTGACCCACCGGTTGCTAACATCGGGTCCATAACAATAAGTTCACGATCAGCAATGTCTGTTGGTAATTTAATGTAATATTCGACCGGTTGCAATGTTTCAGGATCACGGTATAAACCGATATGACCTACTTTTGCTGCCGGTAGTAGTTTTAACATACCGTCGACCATACCTAATCCGGCTCGTAAAATAGGAATAAGTCCAATTTTTTTCCCTGATAAAACGTTCGCTTTCGCTTGCATGACAGGTGTATTAATCGTCGTCTCTTTTAACGGTAAGTGACGCGTAATTTCAAATGCCATTAACATCGCTACTTCATCGACGAGTTCACGAAATTCTTTTGTGCCTGTTCGCTCGTCACGGATATGTGTTAGTTTATGTTGAATGAGGGGATGATCAAGTACATGTACATTGCTCATCGGTTGTTCACTTCCTTTTTTTAAACGTTTTATTGTGATAAATCCCAAAAAAAGAGGCATTTAAAGTTCTTACGTCTCGTGAACTTTGAAATGCCTAATTATTTACTTAATCATAAAGTGGATATTTTTTCGTTAATGCAATCACACGTGCTTCCGCTTCTTTTAGCGTGTCTTCATCTTCGTGATTTTTTAACGTTAATGCCATAATTGCGGCAATTTCCTCAATATCTTCTTTTGTAAAGCCACGTGTTGTGACAGCAGCTGTTCCAATACGAACACCACTTGTGACAAATGGGCTTTCTTGATCAAAAGGTATCGTATTTTTATTCGTCGTAATTCCAATGTCATCTAATACTTCTTCCGCTACATTACCGGTTAAATTAAGAGGGGTCACATCTAATAATAATAAATGGTTATCAGTACCACCTGAAACGATGCGAATGCCTTCCTCTGTTAAAGCATCGCTTAAGACTTTTGCATTCTCGATAATATTTTTTGAATATGTTTTAAAATCATCTGATAATGCTTCTTTAAAAGAGACTGCTTTAGCAGCGATCACATGCATGAGCGGACCACCTTGGACACCAGGAAATACTGAACTATCAATTGCTTTGGCATACTTTTCTTTACATAAAATCATGCCACCACGTGGTCCACGTAATGTTTTATGAGTTGTTGTTGTGACAAAGTCAGAATATGGCACAGGGTTTGCATGTAATCCAGTCGCAACTAAACCGGCAATATGTGCCATATCTACCATTAAATAAGCATCAACTTCATCAGCAATCTCACGGAACTTCGCAAAATCAATCTCTCGAGAATAGGCACTTGCACCAGCGACAATTAATTTTGGTTTAATTTCTAGAGCTTTTTGCCGGACAGCATCATAATCGAGTTGTTCTGTTTCCTCATCGACTCCATATTCAGCAAAGTTATATAATTCGCCACTAAAGTTAACCGGACTACCATGGGTGAGGTGACCACCATGACTTAAATTCATTCCTAAAACAGTATCACCAGGTTTTAAAATCGATAAATAAACTGCCATATTCGCTTGTGCACCTGAATGTGGTTGAACGTTTGCGTGTTCCGCACCAAATAATTGTTTCGCGCGGTCTCTTGCTAAGTTTTCGACAATATCAACATATTCACACCCACCATAGTAACGGCGACCTGGATATCCTTCAGCATATTTATTTGTTAAAACAGATCCCATCGCTTCCATAACTGCTTCGGTGACGAAGTTTTCTGAGGCAATTAATTCAATTTTTTCTTGTTGACGTTTTTTCTCAAGTTGAATCGCTTCATAAACATCGATATCAGATTGTTTGACATGTTCCATCTGTTGTACCCCCTATATTTTGAAAAAATTTATTTGCATAAAGATTGCATTCTTTTTTATAAAATTTATTGTTTACGTATGAGGATAGTTTGCACGGTTGCCGCCGATTAACTTTGGTCGAGTGTTGGCTGCTGTGACATGAGCCTGTCCGATCGTTGTTTGTTTTAAGCGTAAAGGAACGGCTACATGTTTTAAATGCATCCCAATCATCGTATCACCAATATCAATTCCCGCATCTGCTTTAATCGTTTCAACAACGACCGCATCATTCATCTGTTTATACGCATAAGATGTCATTGATCCACCAGCAGATGGTGTTGGAATAACAGTTACTTGATCAAGATTAAATGCTTCCATTGTCTCTCGCTCAACGACTAATGCTCGATTTAAATGTTCACAACATTGGAACGCAAGATGAATATTTGCTTGTTGTTTTAAAAGATTAAACGCCTTAAAAAGATCGTTAGCGATTTGTTCACTGCCTGATGTTCCGATGCGCTCACCTGCAACTTCACTTGTTGAACAGCCGATAACAAAAATATCGTTTTCTTTTAAATAGTCTGCTTCAAGCCATTCTTCAACGACATTTTTAACATGCTGAGCCACATCTTCCATAAATGCTCACCTTCTTTCATACGTCAATTGCTTTTTTGCGAATGGTTACTTTAAGAATACATGATAAACTTAGCGAATGAAAGAACATCTATTAAAAATCGTTCATCCAAGTGACTTGTCTTCATATGTTAAAATTTTATTGACACGACGTTCATGCCGGCCACCTGCAAATTTTGTCTGTAACCATACTTTTGTAATTTCTCGTGCAAGTCCTGGACCGATCACTCGTTCACCCATTGCCAAAACATTCGAATCATTATGTTCCCGTGTTGCTTGAGCACTGAACACATCATGAACGAGTGCACAGCGAATGCCTCTGACTTTATTTGCCGAGATAGACATTCCAATACCTGTTCCACAAATAAAAATACCTCGGTCAAATTCACCAGCCGCAATCCGCTCGGCTGCTTGGACAGCAAAATCAGGATAATCAACAGATGTTAATTCTGCTGGACCGGAGTCCTCATATGCAATATTTAATTCGTCTAAAACGCCTTTAACTTCATTGCGTAACACCATTCCTGCATGGTCAGCGGTAACAATTACTTTCATAGGTTGTCACTCTCCTTATACTTGTCATCGATTGTTATTCATTATTACCAATTACTCGGCAACAAATTTATGCTCATTTTCTTCTGACTCATTAACTTCCGATACTTTAAATTGGTTAATTTGTTCATTTAAAGTGTCAGCTTGTTTTTCAAGCGAATGAGCTATTTCATCGACTTCCTTTATCGTTGCTGTTTGTTGATGAACGGCTGCATTAACTTCTTCTGAGGCTGCAGATGTCTCTTCAGCAATAGCTGCAACTTCTTGTGATTCACGCACGGTTAATTGAATCGATTCTAATTGTCGATTGACAAGCTCAGAGATCGCTTCAACTTCATTGGCAACATCAATCACTGATTGGGACATTTCTGCAAAGGCATTGCTCGTTGCTGTCCCTTTTTCTGATTCATCATTGGCATAATTCACATTATCATTAATTTTATTGACAACTAAATTAACATCTGCTTGAATAGCTGTGATAAGCTCAGAGATTCGTTGGACCGCTTGAGCACTTTCATCAGCGAGTTTACGAATCTCATCAGCGACAACCGCAAATCCTTGCCCATGTTCACCGGCTCTAGCTGCTTCAATCGATGCATTTAAGGCGAGTAAATTTGTTTGTTCCGCAATATCACCAACCATGGCGATAATCGATTCAACTTGATGTGCATTTTCTTTTAAATGTTCAACATCTTCTAAAGAATTGACTTGTTCGGTCGCTAATTTTTGAATGCCACTCACAAGGCCGTGAACGACTTGTTGACTATGATCTAATGTATGTAACATTGCTTGTGATTTTTCTTTTGATTGGTTCGCTTTTGATTGGACTTCTTCTGCTAAATGTGTTGCTTCTTCAACGGCTTCGGCAGTTTGCTGAATAGCGACGGCCGAGCTTTCTGCACCGCGAGATATATCATCAGTTGATGCGCTAATATGTGAAGAGTGTTCTGATGCAACGTCCGATGCCTGGCGCATTTGCACGATTGATTCGTTGGCATGTTTAAAATGATCATCAATGTTATGAACCATAGTTTTCAAACTCGTTAACATCGTATTAAAAGCAATGCTTAAGGCACGAATTTCGTCATCTGATGCTGGGATAGGTACGGTTTGATCAAGATCACCTTCAGCTGCTTTACTTGCCACATCTTCTAATGTCTCAAGAGGTTTGGCAATATAACCAGCAACGATAAAAGCTAAAACACCTGTCCAAAAAATTCCTTTTAACAAAGTAATAACGATAAACCATTCTTGAGAAATATTCCAAAACTGTTGCACATAATCATAGATGACATAAATAAATAAGCCACTAAATGAATATGTAATAATAGCGACGATCGTTGTAAATAAAACTAATTTCATTCTAAGACCAAAGCGATGTCTTTTTTTCATGAGTTCTCCCCCATCTGTTTCATTATTTTAGGTATTAAGATTTGGATATGTTTATCTATTTCAATGGCTGTTTGGCGATAAACCTCAAGATTGCCACCAAAAGGATCTGAAATATCATAATGGTTTAGATCAAGTTCAAGTTGTTGAATCTCATCAATATCATCTTCCAAATGTGTCGCCAATTTCTTTTCTAATGTCGCTCGATCAAGTGTTAATTCATGTTCACGAATAAACAATGAACGTTTTGTTTCTAATGCCGCATATGCCTGATGAAGTTTTTTAAGCTGTTGCTGATCTGTAGTTGCTGTATATTCTTTTAACGTATAATATTTATCTTGATCATGCGGGTATTGCATCATTAATGATTGTTTATGTTGTGCCGTCATTGAGAGGACAAGGTCAGCCCATTGTAGCAATTCCTCTGTGACTTGTTGGGCTTTATGATCCAGTGTAATATTTTTTTCCTTTAAAGCTTTTATTGAATTTTCATTCGCCTGGCTTCCAGTGCTCGCAAATATGCCAGCTGATTGAACATTAATGTCAGGCATTTTTTCTTTTAACAACGCTTCAGCCATCGGGCTTCGACAAGTGTTCCCGGTGCACACGAACAAAACATTCATGGATGTTCCTCCGATCATAAACTGCTAATTCTATTTTACCATAGACTGTTTATAATTGTCAGATGATGTCTAAAAATTGTTTACAATTTCAGTAAATTGATTGAATGTAACCATTAAACGATCAATAAATAATATCGTTATTTTCGATGCAGATGATATAAATCTGATCGCACTAAGTATAATCATTGTTTAACATCGCCATCAACAGATCTGCTCTTATATCCTACAAGTTTACGAATATTATTTAATTTTAGCAGGAAAAATTTTACTCTTTTACTTGAAAAGAGCATGATGCTATTAACTTGAGTTGTGCGAAGACTTGGTTTTAGCATGACAGATTCCATCCCACCTTGCATGGTACTATTAAGTGAGTTGTATAACGACATTCGATTTATGGGCCAAATAACATATACAGGCCAAAAGCACATAACACACTTCCCCCGAGCATCTCACTATAGACACCAAGGAAATAATGAACTTTGCGACCGATAAGCAAGCCGAGACATGTGAGTAATGTACTTGATAAACCAAAAAACATTAGTGTCATGAAAATTTTTGCACCTGAAAGCCCTAAACTTAAGCCGATTGGGAAACTGTCTAAACTGACGGTTAAGGCGAGCATTAATAAACGGCTTATTGTCGGCATTGATACTTGTTTCGTCTCATAATTGAATGATGAAAAAATCATTTGCAGACCAATTGTTATGAGTAGTAAACTGCCGATTATTAATGCAAAATGACCAATTTCACTCGATAACTTTTGACCGAGGAGAAGGCCAAGTAAGGGGAAAATAATGTGTGGTAAACCAAATAAACAGCCAATATAAAAGATTTGTCTGAGTCGTAAACGTGCCATTCCTATTCCTAAACTTACTGAAAAGGCATCTAAGCCAACAGCAAATGCCATCATAATGGGTGTATAGTGATCAATAATATATGCTCCATGCATCCATAAACTCCTCTCGGACAACCTAATTCACTATATGTTCCTTGAGAGAAGTTTATGAAATGTTTTGGACAAGTTTTATTAAATCATGAGCTATATCTAAAGATTTTTTGAGAATTCTTAGTTGAGAGATTCTGTTTTTTAGTGGATTCTATGAGTGCTTTGATGACTTTACTGACATATTTAAAGTTGTCGCAGCTTTGTAGAGACGGTTCATGATCGCCTGTCCTAAGCCTGTTTCTGGAAATGTTTCACAAATAATAAGATCAACATCAGTTTGTTTAAAAAAACGTAACGCTTCAAAAAGTTTTTGACCGACATTTTCTAATGTTTTCCCGAGTGATACTTTTTGCTCGATCGTTACTTTGTTTAACAATTGGTCACGAGCAATTACGCCAACTCGTTTACCTTGTTGCTCATACCTATTAATTAAATATTGCATGTCTGTTGCTGAGCGAGGCCCAAGTACTAAAGGAACTTCTGGTGCATAGTGTGGATATTTCATGCCTGGTGATAACGGTTGTTTATCTTTCGTCGGTTCAATCGCCAGACTTATCCTTATATGTAGATAATCTTCAATCATTTCTTTTGTTATGGCTCCAGGCCGTAAAATAATTGGCTGAGCTTTTGTTAAGTCAATAACGGTTGATTCCATGCCAACATTTGTTGGGCCACCATCAATAATACCAGCGATTTTTCCCGATAAATCTACTGACACATGATCAGCAGTCGTTGGGCTCGGTTTACCTGAAATGTTTGCACTTGGCGCTGCTAAAGGAATACCACTCGCCTCTAGAAGTTGTAAAGCGATCGGGTGCTCGGGAATACGTACAGCAATTGTCGCCAACCCAGCCGACACATTTTTGGCACATTGCCCACTACTTGGCAAAATATATGTTATTGGACCTGGCGAAAACACATCAATTAACTGTTCCGCTAACGGTGTAAGTTCTTGAACAAGTGGGATAAGCTGAGCTTTATTAGCCACGTGAACGATTAACGGATTATCTTGTGGCCGTCCCTTAGCTGTAAATATTTTTGCGACCGCTCGTTCATTCGTCGCATCAGCCCCTAAGCCATAAACAGTTTCTGTTGGAAAAGCAACAAGTTCACCCGCTTGAAGTAATTGGGCCGCTTCACTTATGGCTTGTTCATTTTGCGCTTTATTTTTATGGATCATCTGCCAATGTTTTGTTTGATTCATAGTAGACGCCCTCATTTCTACACATTAGTTTAGTTCATTTTTGTTTTTTTATCTACAATGAGCAACTGGGAGCGCCTCTTTTAAATGTTTGGAACTTTTCGCTCGTAGTACATTTAATCTTTTCGGAAAGAAAAATTGAATGATCGAACTGGGGATGCATTTGCAAGGCCACTTTTGGCGAGATTACAAAGATGAGTCCACATCTAAGTATTTGCGGGACTTGTTTGACGTATTACACAAAAAATAGGAATGTACTTTTCGTTTGCGATCCCACTTTTGTACAAAACTAAAAAAGTCGGAACGCATTTAACGTTTGCAGGACTCGTTTAGCCGTATTTACGAAAAGTGGGGTTGCAACTGTTCCCTAAAAAGAAACTTCTTCATCATCCAAAAACATATGATACACTAAGGCTAAACAAATTTACTACATAAAAAATTTTTATTCGACAAACGAGCTATTTAATGGGATAAGAATTATTGAACTTACTGAATATATTTAGGCAAATTAGCGAGGTGGTTTAATGTTTAAATTAGCAGTGATTTTAGTACACGCACTAATTTTTATATTAGTAACTATCATAGGTTTGGCTGGGAAATATAATCCTGCACCTCCAGATCCAGGGGCAACTTATGGGATTTGGTTTTCAACTTTTGCGATTTTTAATATCCTTGTGTTAGTATCTGCTTTTATACAGTTATGGTTCAAAAAAGTTTGGGTATTTTTAATATCCATAATAGGTTTGCTTATTCTTTTTATTGTGACTTTACAATACATATACCCTTACGTTTATGATTTGTTTTGAAACAAACAATGTAACAAGTGTTTAATGAACGGGCGCGATTGTTGCAAAGGCCTATATTAAGCTATAGAACTTCCGCTTATTAGGAGTTCTCTTTTTATAGTATCAACATTTAACGTTAACTGGTCCTATACAATTAATGACAGGAGTAAACAACTTATCAACAGATATAAGCTGATGATGAAGCGTTTATTCATATCTTTAACTATTTTTATTCACAAAAAACTAGCGTTGTACACAAGTTATGCACAGACGCTTGTGGATAGTGTGTATAAGTCTTTATGACACTTGGTAAGTCCACCATTTTCCATGACGATATTGTTCATCATTCATCATCGCATTGGTAGCTTTTGTTTCATGAAATTGGAGAGCATCTAAAATAATATCAACCATTGGCTGGTGGCTAAATACATAAACCTTTTTCGCTTGTTTTTGTTTAGCAAGCGTTAAAATAGCTTCTAATAAGACGGGTAATGACCGTGCTTCAGCCTGCGAAATATAAAGCTGTTTTAACCAATAAATATCTTTTTGGAGGGGTTCAATCATGAAGCAACCAATAATTTGTTCTTGATCTTCGACGAGATAACCATCTGTTAATAATTGCTCTTTATTTAAATGGTTATTTTGCGTAAAAAACAATTCACGTTTTGCTTCGGCGACTTCTTCTGTTTGTATCAGTTTCACTTTATCCACCTCTTCATGATTTGGAAATAAATTGAGCATATATATGAGTATATGCTCAAAGAAAGAATTTTATGACCAACCGAACCATTCAAAGAGGAAAAATTTAATTGTTATCTCGTCTTGATCCTCATCTTGGTCTTCCTCAACATGATCTGTTTCTTTAACCGAGGTCCCGGATGAAAAGTCTAAAAAACATAATGGTGGAAAAAGGACACACCACCAATTTTCCCCTTTTCCTTCACCAATTGTAATTAAAATTGCTTCATATTCACCTTCAGGATACAAATAAGAACCGTACAATTTTCTGGGAAAAGTAACTTCTTTATCATATGTTACATGGACATCCTCACTTAACCCTTCTTCTTGAATGACATTTTCAGCGATCGTTTGCACACGATTTATTCTTTGTTCGATGAGTTCACGGGCATCATCAATATTTGTCATCTCTTCGACCCATTCAGTAATTTCTGCATTGACTCGGTCCCTAATCGTATGTTTAATCTGTTGATCTTCAGACTTATCACTGTTCGCTAAAATTCTTAGGCGAATGGCATCATCTGGAATAACTTTTATATCCTCATATGACGATTCACTCATTTTTTGGTTCGGGTCACTCGTCCCTTGCTTTGGAAAAATAATTAATAATGGAATTAGTGCACAAAAAAATAATATTCGTTTAATCATTTCGCTTCCCCTCTGTATTTATATTTACAAACAGTATGGGCAAGAAAAGACTTTTTAAACGAATATTAAAATTAATTTAATATTTACTTTTGTTTTTCGATGTCGATTCTCATTCCTTTACCTATGAACGATTTTCGTAAAAAATTGGTGCTTCATTTAATTCACCATTGATTAAGCAATCGATGCGATAACGATTCGATCAAGCTTATTAATGTCTTGATAAACTTTTACAGTACATTGAGGATAATTTTTTTGAATAATTTCGCATACCGCATCCGCTTGTCGGTGGCCAATTTCAAAAGCGATGATTCCTTGATCGGTTATAATTTTCTTCGATTGTTCGACGATCGTTCGATAAGCTGCCAAGCCTGATTCACTCGTAAATAAAGCGAGCTCCGGATCATGTTTAACGGTTTGTGAGAGTGATGGTTTTTCATCGAAAGCAATATATGGTGGATTTGCAACAATCACTTGAGTTGTTATATTTCGTTCCATAAGTGGTTCAGCAAAATTGCCATGCATAAATTTTACATTCGCCTGGTATACATGCGCATTTTTCTTTGCTACATGAAGGGCCTTTTTAGAAATATCTGTTGCGTAAATCGTTGCTTGTTCAAGTTCCAAAGCAAGTGTAATCGAGATCACTCCACTTCCTGTGCCAAGGTCGACGATTGAAGCGGGCTTGGCACCCACTTCGAAAATTACTCGCTCGACTAATTCCTCAGTTTCCGGCCGGGGAATAAGCACATGTTCATTCACATGAAATTTTCGACCGTAAAAATGTTCATAACCAGTTAAATGCTGTATCGGAATACGAGTTGTCACATGTTCTTTAACAGCTTTGCGAAACTTGTTTACAACTTCAGACGAGATTCTTTGCTGCATATTTGCATAAAATTGCGCTCGGGGTAGTTGTAAAAAATGTTGGAGTAAAAGTTCCGCTACATGTTCTTCACAATTATTTTGTTGTAAAAAAAGTGAAGCCCGTTTAAGGACTTCATATTGTTTCAATGTATTTGCCATATTAGCCACCAATACTTTTTAATTGTTCAGCCTGTTCTTCGGCAATTAAAGCATCGATAAATTCATTGAGTTCACCATCTAATATTTGATCTAATTTTTGGATCGTTAAAGAAATCCGATG
>DATGTA010000082.1:0-3763 GCA_035302085.1 Bacillota bacterium | reverse complement strand
TTCACAGCAATCATCGGCGGCGCAAAGATCAAGGATAAAATCGAAGTGATCGATCGTTTCTTAGATATGGTTGATTATTTACTCATCGGTGGTGGGCTTGCTTATACATTTGTAAAAGCAAGTGGTCATAATATCGGCAATTCTTTACTTGAAGCCGATAAAATTGACTTAGCGAAACAGTTTATGGAAAAAGCTAAAGAAAATGATGTCCAACTTGTTATACCGATTGATACAGTTGTCGCGAGTGAGTTTGCCGAAGATGCAGATGCAAAAATTACAACCATTGAAAATATGCCTAATGAATGGCTTGGGTTAGATATTGGCCCAAAAACTCGTGAAAAATTCCAAAATATTATTAGTCAATCACAATTAATTATTTGGAATGGTCCGATGGGTGTATTTGAAATGAATCCTTTTGCTGGCGGTACAAAGGCTGTTGCAGAAGCGATGGCAATGACTAAAGGATATACGGTTGTCGGTGGTGGCGACTCTGCTGCAGCTGTTGAGCGGTTTACGCTTGCGGATAAAATGGACCATATTTCTACAGGTGGTGGCGCATCGTTAAAGTTTATGGAAGGGAAAAAACTACCGGGCATTGAAGCATTAGATGATCAATAAATACTGAGGTGTGATAATTTATGCGAAAAAAAATCATTGCTGGAAATTGGAAAATGAATAAAAGTCGCAAAGAAGCGAAACAATTTATGCAAGAAGTATTGCAACAATTGCCAACTGAATTAAATAATGTCGAGGCAATTGTTTGTGCTCCGTTTGTTCATTTATCGTTACTAGCGGAAATGGCTCAAAGTTTCCCATTACATATAGGGGCACAGACGATGCATTTTGAAGCGAGTGGGGCGTATACGGGTGAAGTTAGCCCAACGATGTTAATTGAAATTGATGTTACTCATGCGATTATCGGCCATTCAGAACGTCGTGAATATTATCATGAAACAGATGAAGCAGTTAATCAAAAAGTTAAAGCAGCGTTTGCTCATCAGATTAAACCGATCGTTTGTGTTGGAGAAACGTTAGATCAACGCGAATCAGGATCAACAAAATCTCATGTGGCTAATCAAGTGAAACAAGCACTCGCTGGACTAACAGAAAAACAAATTCGCAAAACGACAATTGCTTATGAACCTATCTGGGCGATTGGTACAGGAAAAACAGCTTCAAGTCGTGATGCGAACGATGTTTGTACACATATTCGAAAAACCGTTGCAAGTATTTCAGATGAAGCAGCCGCCCAAGGAGTTGTTATTCAATATGGTGGCAGTGTTAATCCAGATAATATTGCTGAATTGCTTTCAGAGGAAAACATCGATGGAGCACTCGTCGGTGGTGCAAGTTTAGCCGCTGAATCATTTGTAAAACTTGTGGAGGCAGCAACCGATGCGTAATAAACCAACAGCCCTCATTATCTTAGATGGGTTTGGTATTCGCACAGAAGAAACAGGCAATGCTGTGAAACAAGCTCACACACCAAATTTTGATCGATATAAAAGTACTTTTCCAAACAGTTTATTGCAAGCGAGTGGTGAAGCTGTTGGACTACCGCAAGGACAAATGGGTAACTCAGAGGTTGGTCATTTAAACATTGGTGCCGGTCGTATCGTTTATCAAAGTTTATCACGTATCAATTATGCCATAAGAAAAGGAAAATTTTTTACAAATGAAACATTCACTTCAAGTATGTTACGGGCAAAGAAACAAAATAAAGCGGTTCATTTATTAGGTTTATTGTCGGATGGTGGAGTACATAGTCATATAGATCATTTATTTGCGTTATTAAGATTAGCGAATGATTTAAATATTGAAAAAGTATATGTTCACGCATTTTTAGATGGGCGTGATGTTGGGCCAAGATCAGCTAAAATATACCTTGAGAAACTTGAGCATTATATGAATGAACTAGGCACAGGCGAAATTGCAACTATGAGCGGTCGATATTATGCCATGGATCGGGATAATCGTTGGGAACGTGTAAAAAAAGCTTATGATGCGATTGTTTATGGTAATGGCCAACAAGCTAAAGATCCTTTAAAAGCACTTAAAAAATCATATGATCAAAAAACGTATGATGAATTTGTTAAGCCTGTAGTTATAACTGATGACAAGCATGAAGCGGCAGGTCTAATCAACGATGGTGACTCGGTTATTTTCTTTAACTTTCGACCTGATCGAGCGATTCAATTGTCAGAAGCATTGATGAATACAAATTTTCAAGGATTTGATCGGGGACCCAAAACATTATCAATGATAGATTATGTGATGATGACCGATTATAGTGATACAATTGAAGCGGGTGAAGTTGCTTTTAAACCTGTTGCTTTAAACGAGACAGTCGGTGAAGTGATTTCACAAGCCGGATTAACACAACTACGCATTGCTGAAACCGAAAAATATCCCCATGTCACTTATTTTATGAGTGGAGGCGAGGAAAATGAATTTCCCGGTGAAAAGCGGCTATTAATTCATTCACCAAAAGTACCTACATACGATTTAAAACCGGAAATGAGTGCTTATGAAGTAACTCGAACGTTGTTAGCCGAACTGGAAAAAGATATTCATGACGTTATTATTTTAAATTTTGCTAATCCAGATATGGTCGGTCATTCAGGAAAACTTGAACCAACAATTAAAGCTGTAGAAGCGGTTGATCAATGCCTAGGTCATGTTGTCGATAAAATTTTAGCATTAGGTGGTCAAGCGATTATTACAGCTGATCACGGGAATGCCGATGAAATTTTCGATCAAAATGGTAAGCCAATGACAGCACATACGACAAATCCTGTTCCTGTTATTATTACAAAAGAAAACATTACTTTACGTGAAGATGGAATTTTAGCAGATCTTGCTCCAACCCTACTTGATTTACTTAACGTTAAGCAACCGGAAGATATGACCGGAAAATCATTAATCAAATGACAGGAATAATTTTATTCATAAATGAAAGATGATTTTGTTTGTTCAATCAATAGATTTGAGGAGAGATAGTCATGCCTTACATAGTCGATATTTATGGCCGTGAAGTATTAGATTCACGGGGAAATCCAACCGTAGAAGTTGAAGTAATGACAGAATCAGGAGCTTTTGGCCGGGCATTAGTCCCAAGTGGTGCATCAACTGGCGAGTATGAAGCTGTTGAATTACGTGATGATGATCAAGACCGATATTTAGGAAAAGGTGTCCAAAAAGCAATTGATCATGTCAATCAAGTGATTGCCCCTGAAGTTACCGGTTTACTCGTAACACAACAAAGTAAAATTGACCATTTAATGATAAAGTTGGATGGGACACCTAATAAAGCTAAACTTGGGGCAAACGCCATTTTAGGTGTGTCAATGGCCGTTGCTCATGCAGCTGCTAACTATTTAGGGTTACCACTCTATCAATATTTAGGCGGTTTTCACGCCCACACATTGCCAACACCGATGATGAATATTTTAAATGGTGGTGAACATGCGGATAACAACGTCGATATTCAAGAATTTATGATTATTCCTGCCGCCACAGCAACGTTTAAAGATGCCTTACGAATGGGAACAGAAATTTTCCATGCTTTAAGTGATGTTTTACAAGCTAAAGGTTTAAATACAGCAGTCGGCGATGAAGGTGGATTTGCCCCTGATTTATCATCCAATGAAGAGGCTTTAGAAACGATTATCGAAGCCATTGAAAAAGCAGGTTACAAACCAGGTGAAGAAGTCAAACTCGCAATGGATGTCGCTTCTTCTGAATTTTATCAAGATGGCAAATA
>DATGTA010000081.1:0-9002 GCA_035302085.1 Bacillota bacterium | reverse complement strand
ATCCTGTCTTAACAGTTGGGCGCCAAATATCTGAGACGATTCGCACCCATCAAAATGTTAGTAAAGAAGCTGCTTATAAACGTAGCATTGAGCTATTAAAGCAAGTTAAAATTCCCCGGCCAGAAGAAGTTTATCGGTCATTCCCACATACATTAAGTGGTGGGATGCGTCAACGTGTCATGATTGCGATTGCTTTATCATGTCAGCCTAAATTATTAATTGCGGATGAACCGACGACAGCCTTGGATGTATCGATTCAAGCTCAAGTATTAAAGCTCATTAAAGAACTTGCTCAATCAGTCAATGTAGCTGTTTTACTTATTACCCATGATCTTGGCGTCATAGCGGAAATGGTCGATCGAGTCCTCGTTATGTATGGAGGTAAAATTGTTGAAACAGCTGATGTTTACACACTTTTTGATGAGCCAAAACATCCGTATACAAAAGGTTTATTAAAAAGTATGTTACCATTTGAAAGAGACGAAGACTCATTATACTCCATTAAAGGACATGTGCCACGGCCGGAACAGATGCCAAAAGGATGCAAGTTTCATCCACGGTGTGAGTTTGCAATGGATATTTGTCGCAAGCAAGAACCTGATTTAATCCAGCTTAATGAAGCTGAAAATGTTCGCTGTTGGCTATACGAAGAAAAAAAGTAATTTTCACTGAATCGAGGGATCAGCTGATCATGTCTAAACGACGATCTAAAAATGAACGATTATTACAAACGGTAAATTTAAGCAAACACTTCGCCATTAATGATGGCTTTTTTTCCCGTGAAAAACAAACATTGCAAGCGGTTGATCGTGTAAACCTCGATGTATACAAAGGTGAAACATTAGGAATTGTTGGCGAATCTGGTAGTGGAAAAACAACGTTAGCCCACCTCATTATGAATTTATACGAACCGACAAGTGGGAAAGTTGTTTTTGATGGTGTACAATTAAATGAACTTTCCAAACGAAAATTACGTCAAAAACGAAAAGATATCCAAATGATTTTTCAAGACCCGTTTTCATCATTAAACCCACGTTTAACGGTTTTTGATATTATTAGTGAACCACTATTAACTCACGAAAAGCTAAAAGGTACGGCCCTTGAAAAAGAAGTTTATCGATTGTTAGAGCTCGTTGGCTTAGACCGTACATATGCGAAAAGATATCCCCATGAGTTTAGTGGTGGCGAACGGCAGCGAGTTGGCATTGCGCGAGCGGTCGCTTTACAACCGAAATTAATCGTTTGTGATGAACCGATTTCTGCCCTTGATGTTTCCATTCAATCACAAATTTTAAATTTGTTAAAACAATTACAACGTACATTAAACTTAACATACATATTTATTGGGCATGACTTACCCGCTGTCAAATATATTAGTGATCGAGTAGCTGTCATGTATTTAGGAAGAATTGTAGAAGAGGCAAGCAAGAAAGCGTTGTTTAAACAACCGTTACATCCTTATACAGCCGGTTTAATGGCATCGGTTCCGATCACACATCCTTCCTTAAGGAAAAATGATCAAAAAGATATATTGTCAGGTGACCCACCGAGTCCCGTTAATCCACCATCAGGTTGTCATTTTCATACGCGTTGCCCTTATGCAACAGATAAATGTTTAGTAGATGATCCACGATTAGAGGAAAAACGACCTGGTCATTATGCAGCCTGTCATTATCCACTCATAAAAAATAATGTTTAATCGACTCATAAACGTGAATGTATTTAATAAAATGAATGTCATAGAACATTATTATGATTTCAGATAGAAACGTTTTGCTTATTTAAATCGTATAACTGCTAGAATAATTAATAATGACGTAAATAAAAGGTGGGGAAGAGCAATGGATAAATCATCTGGAATTAGTGCCGCACATCCTTTAGCTGTTGAAGCAGGGATGAACATTTTGCGAAAAGGTGGAAATGCTGTTGATGCGGCTGTTACCGTTTCATTCGTTTTAGGTGTTGTGGAACCATATGCTTCAGGCATTGGCGGTGGTGGAAACATGCTTATTTTACCAGAAAATGGTAGAGAGCCTGTTGTTTATGATTATCGAGAGACGGCACCAAAGGCCATTCATTCGACATATAAGATTGGTGTTCCGGGGTTTGTTAAAGGAATGGAGACGGTTCATCGAGATCATGGTGAATTATCATGGCAAGATGTCTTACAGCCAGCCATTCATTTAGCGAACAATGGCTTTAAAATCAACGCCATTTTAGCCAACAATTTGCAAAACGCTCATCATGTTGATTGGTCTAAAGATGAACGATTATTTCCAAATGGTGTGCCACTTAACGCAGATGGTTGGCTCGTTCAAAAAGAGTTAGCTCATTTAATGGAGCAAATCGTGACTGAAGGATCGCATTATTTTTATGAAGGCGCTTTTGCTAAAAAAATAGTCGATGAAAACATAGGGATGACGTTAGATGATTTGTTGGCATATGATGTAAAACAACGCAAGCCTTTACGTGGCCACTATCAATCAACAGATATATATACCGCACCAGCACCTGTTGCCGGTTCACTTTTGCTACAAGCATTAAAATTAATTGAACAGACAAATCTTGATGACTATCAAACGGATGATGTTTTGTTTAAAATTGGTTTAAGTGAAATTTTGCAATTATGTTTTCATGAATTTTATTATACGATTGGTGACCCTGATTTTGAGTCGATTGATGAGAATCAATTGTTAGAAGAAGCGTTTCCAAAACTACTCAGACATATGAAACAAAAGCAATACGTAAGGCCGAAAAAAGCAATCATTGATGAAAATAATACGACACATTTCTCGGTCATTGATGCTAACGGAATGGCTGTGGCGACGACTAATACATTAAGTAGCTTTTTTGGCTCAGGATTGTTAGTCGATAGTATTTATTTAAACAACCAAATGCAAAATTATACCGATGAAGTTGATCTTCCAAATAGTGTCGTCCATGGAAAAAGATGTACGAGTACAATCGCTCCAACCATTATGACGTCGGCTGATCAACCCCATTTAATTATCGGTGCCTCTGGTGCAGGGCGTATTCCTTTTAGTTTGGCGAAAGTCATTGTCGATACGATTAAACATGGAAAAACAGTCGATGAGGCGATACAAGATGAACGGTTTTTTGCGATAGATCACAAGTTATATACTGAAAAGCGGTTAACAGATGCGGAAATTGCTCGAGTCGCTAAAAATGGTTATGAATATGTTTACCATCCAGACCAAATGTTTTATGGTGGAGTGCAAGCCATCCATTTAAAGGATCAGTTAATAACTGGTGCTGCTGATCGCCGCCGTGGTGGAATATTTCAATATGAATCATTACAAAAATAAATAATCTATAAAGGGGAGAAAAGTATATGGAATGGGAACAAACAAATAATAACCGTATTGCTGGTGGGCAAAATAAACATTTTTCACCTTATTATAAACAGACTTATTTTCCACCTGAAAAAGTAATGGAACTTTATCAAACACCAAATGTCACTTATCAGACCCCCGCTTTTTTAAAAGAAGAGGAAACATTTACGACCCAGGAAGAGATGATGGACTTTCTGTATGGACTCACCGTAAACAATGACGATGTTCGTCTTGAAATAATTGCGCATTCTGTTGAAGGGCGTGAAGTACCCCTGCTTATTTTTTCAACGAGCCATGACGATCAGGATGCTTTCGCTGCAAAACCGACCGTTTGGTTACAAGCCCAAGTTCATGGCGATGAACCGGCAGCAGGTGAATCAGCACTCGTCATTGCCAAACAATTAGCAGACGGTAAGTTAGGTGATGAGTTGTTAGATCAGATGAATGTTTTAATCGTTCCTCGAATGAACCCTGACAGTATGTTTTATTTTCAGCGAAATTCTGCAGAAGGTTTGAATGGAAATCGTGACCACATTAATTTAGAAATGACAGAATTACAAGCCATTCATGAAACATTTAATCAATATAATCCAGAAGTTGTCATCGATGCTCATGAATATGGAGCAACACCACAGTTTGATGATATCGGTAATGAAGGGGCATTAAAATATCATGATGTTTTGTTGCAAACAGGGAAAAATTTAAATATACCTGAAGAAATTCGTCAAATATCTGATGAATGGTTTATGAAAGATGCATTTGCCGCTTTAGAAGCCGAAAATCTTTCTTATGGGACTTACTATACGGTTGCTGAAGCAAAAGGTTTACAGCCGACATTACATGAAGGTGGCGTGAACGCTGGGACAGGTCGCAATACATTCGGTTTAAAACCAAGTATTTCCATTTTAGTTGAAACGTTAGGTATTGGGATCGGCCGGGCGAATTTTTTACGGCGTGTTTTTGGACAAGTGACGACACATATAGCTATTTTAAAAACAGTCCTTGCCAAAGGAGCGGCGGTTAAACAATTTATTAAACAAGCTTATGAAGATATTTCTCAAGCTGGAAATAAAGGAAAGGCTAATGGTTCCGTTGTTTTAAAAAGCAAACTTGTTGAGACGAATGAACAATATTTAAAAGTCGTTGATATTGCTAAGGGAAAAGTGATCGAGATTCCTGTTGCTTATTATAGTGCGACAAAATCTGTTGCAACGATGAAACGAAAACGTCCGACGGCATATATTTTACCACCAGCTTATCAAGCAATCGTTGAAAAACTTAAATTACATGGGATAACGGTTGAACGCCTCGCCGATGATCAACTATTAAATGTTGAATGTTTTGAACTTGTCCAACGAGAAGTGATTAACGAAGGTAGCCACCCAACAAATAAATTGACGACAAATATAACGTCAGAAGAACGGTTGTTTCTCGCCGGAAGTTATTTTATTCGTTCGGCACAAGCAAGAGCTTTACTCGCTTCTCTCGCTTTAGAGCCTGAATCAGATGCAAGTTTTTTTGCACATAATTTTATTCCTACTTATGTATCTGAAGAATTACCGGTCTATCGCATTATAAATGAAATTGATTTTCCGCTTATTCGTGTGTAGCTGTTGTATGAATGATCGTCAATTGTGATCAGATGTTATTTAATAAAAACTTTGAGGTGAATATGTGATGAGCCAAGGGGAACAAGCTTATTTAGATTTATGTAAACATGTTTTAGAAAACGGTATTCAACGTAGTGATCGGACAAATACGGGAACATATTCAGTGTTTGGTCAGCAAATGCGGTTTGATTTAAGTAAGGGATTTCCATTATTAACGACAAAACGTGTCCCTTTTTCCTTAGTAGCGAGTGAGTTGTTATGGTTTATTAAAGGTGATACAAACATTCGCTATTTATTAGAAAATAATAACCGAATATGGAATGAATGGGCTTTTAAACGATGGGTCGATAGTGATGAGTATGAAGGGCCGGATATGACAGATTTTGGAAATCGCAGCCAAACAGATCCTGAATTTAAAGCACGTTATGATGAACAAATGAAAATTTTTGAACAAAATATATTAACTGATGATACATTCGCTAAAAAATATGGTGAACTCGGATCAATTTATGGTAAACAATGGCGTGCCTGGCAAACAACTCAAGGCGAGACGATCGACCAATTAAAAGATGTCATTCAAACGATCCAAACGAACCCCCATTCACGGCGTCATATCGTCTCAGCATGGAATCCTGAAGATGTTCCACATATGGCATTACCACCTTGCCATACGCTTTTTCAATTTTATGTTGCCGATGGAAAATTATCAACTCAATTATACCAAAGAAGTGCGGACATTTTTCTCGGAGTTCCTTTTAATATTGCAAGCTATGCATTATTAACCCACTTAATCGCTCATGAAACAGATTTACAAGTCGGTGAATTTGTTCATACATTAGGTGATGCACATATTTATACGAATCATGTTGAACAAGTCCAAACACAGCTCGGTCGAGAAATAAGGGAATTACCTGAGTTAGGCATTAATCCTGAAAAAGCGTCAATTTTCGATTTTGAAATGAGCGATTTTACGATTAAAAATTATAATCCACATCCAGCCATCCGAGCACCGATAGCCGTTTAATTCATAGAAATAACAATCATTAAAAGAAGCTTGAGTTAGTCAAGCTTCTTTTTTTTGGTCAAAATTTGTTTTTATGTGTTATAAAACATCAATTTTCTGAATATTTTGTTTTAAATTTAGTTAACGTGGGTATATAGTTTTTAAGCAAAATAAGGGAGTTTTCATAAAGGTTTAGGCATTTCCCTAATAGTATTATGAGTAGTTATTACTTATCATTAAGGTGTAGGTTGCTAGGTTGAGCTACTTTTAAAAGGAGTGAAAGTCATTTCATGAAACGTAAATTTCAATATTTTAAACCCGTTGAACGATATTCAGGTAATTGGTCAATTTTAGAAGAAAAAAGTCGAGATTGGGAAAACATGTATCGTCAACGTTGGTCACATGACAAAGTTGTTCGAACGACACATGGGGTTAATTGTACCGGTTCATGTAGTTGGAAAGTTTTCGTAAAAAATGGTGTCATCACATGGGAAAACCAACAAATTGATTATCCATCATGTGGACCAAACATGCCTGAATTTGAACCACGTGGTTGTCCACGCGGAGCATCGTTTTCATGGTATGAGTATAGTCCGTTGCGTGTGAAATATCCATATATTCGCGGGAAATTACTTAATATGTGGAAACAAGCCATCAAAGAACATCAAGATCCGATTAAAGCATGGGCAAGTATTGTCGAAGATCCTGAAAAAGCTAAAGAATATAAATCGGCTCGCGGTAAAGGTGGGCATGTACGCATTACTTGGGAAGATGTGACAACGATTATTGCTGCCCAACTCATTTATACGATTCAAACATATGGCCCTGACCGTATTGCTGGCTTTACACCGATCCCAGCCATGTCAATGGTCAGTTACGCTTCAGGAGCACGTTTTTTATCATTACTCGGTGGTGAAATGTTAAGCTTTTATGATTGGTATGCTGACTTACCACCATCATCACCACAAATTTGGGGTGAACAAACGGATGTGCCTGAATCAAGTGATTGGTACAATTCAGGTTACATTATTATGTGGGGCTCAAATGTACCATTAACACGAACACCGGATGCCCACTTTTTAACGGAAGTTCGTTATAAAGGGACAAAGGTTGTTTCCGTGGCTCCAGACTATGCCGAAAGTGTTACACATGCTGATGATTGGATTGCTGCTAATCCGGGATCAGATGCAGCAGTTGCCCAAGCAATGACCCACGTTATTTTAGATGAATTTTATGAAAAACGAAAAGAAGAAATGTTTATTAATTATGCCAAACAATATACAGATATGCCATTTTTAATTATGTTAGATGAACATGATGACCATTTAAAAACAGGTCGTTTTTTACGAGCAAGTGATCTAGGCATGGAAGCAGAACATGCGGATTGGAAGCCAGTCATTATCGATGGACAAACAGATGAGATTATTATTCCAAACGGTACGATGGGACAACGTTGGGAAGAAGACAAGTCGTGGAATTTAATCTTAGAAAATGAAGATGGCTCGATTATTGATCCGTTAATGACCGTAAAAAAAGATGATGCAACAATTTGGCAAGCTATTAAGTTTCCATACTTTGATCATGGCGGTAACGGGACATTTACCCGGTCAATTCCCGTTAGAAAGATTAAATTAGCGGATGGAACTGAAAAATATGTCGCAACCGTTTATGACATGATGTTAAGCCAATACGGTATTCAGCGTGAAGGTGCGAAACATGTCGCTAAGGACTATTTTGATGAATCATCAATTTACACCCCAAAATGGCAACAAAAAATCACGGATGTTAAACCAGAACTCGTCATTCAAATTGCCCGTGAGTTTGCCCAAAATGCTATTGATACTGATGGGCGTTCAATGATTATTATGGGGGCTGGTATTAACCATTGGTTTAATAGTGATACGATTTACCGATCCATTTTAAATCTCGTCATTTTAACAGCATCCCAAGGGGTTAATGGGGGAGGCTGGGCACATTATGTTGGTCAGGAAAAATGTCGTCCGATTGAAGGGTGGAATAATATTGCGTTTGCGAGAGATTGGCAAAATCCACCACGCCTACAAAATGCGACATCATTTTTCTATTTTGCGACGGATCAATGGAAATACGAAGAAGCGGGTACAGACACATTAAAATCACCTTTAAGCGGTGAAAAAGGCTATAAACACCCAGCCGATTATAATGTACTTGCCGCTCGCTTAGGTTGGTTACCTTCATATCCACAATTTAATAAAAATAGTTTATTAATTGCTGAGGAAGCGGCGAAAAAAGGCAAAACAACAGAAGAGGAAATTATTGAAGATGTTGTCGATCAATTAAAATTTGGCAATTTAAAATTTGCCATTGAAGATCCTGATGCACCAGAGAACTTTCCCCGATCATTGTTTGTCTGGCGTTCGAACTTAGTGTCAAGTTCTGCGAAAGGGCAAGAATATTTTATGAAACATTTATTCGGTGCCAAGAGCAACTTACTGGCAAAACCGAATGAAAAAATGAAACCAGAAGAGATTAAATGGCGGGAAGAAGTCGAAGGGAAGCTTGATTTACTCGTCGCTTTAGACTTTCGTATGACAGCTACACCGTTATATGCTGATATTGTATTACCAGCTGCTACATGGTATGAAAAAGAAGATTTATCATCGACAGATATGCATCCTTTCGTTCACCCATTTAATCGAGCGGTAGATCCTTTATGGGAAGCCCGTTCAGATTGGGATATTTATAAATCAATTGCGAAAAAGTTTTCAGCGATGGCATCGAAGCATTTGCCTGGGGTTTATAAAGATTTTGTCACAACACCTCTTGGCCATGATACCGAGCAAGAAATTGCGCAACCACTTGGTGAAGTTAAAGATTGGAAAAAAGGCGAGATTGAGGCAATTCCTGGGCAAACAATGCCAGCGATGCAAATCGTCGAACGTGATTATACAAAAGTTTATGATAAATATATTTCACTTGGCCCGAACATCAAAACCGGAAACGTTGGGGCACATGGTGTCAATTTCTCTGTTGCCGATGAATATGACATGTTAAAAG
>DATGTA010000080.1:0-2833 GCA_035302085.1 Bacillota bacterium | reverse complement strand
ATTGGTTTAGGGAACTGGCAAATTACACCAGATGCTTTAGGACCGATGACGATAGAAAAAGTAATGGTCACAAACCATTTGTTTACCTTAGACCACGAAACCCTCGCCCCAGGTTACCGGCCAGTGGCTGCGGTATCACCAGGTGTGATGGGTACAACCGGAATGGAAACGAGTGATATAATTTTTGGGATTACAGAAAAACTACAACCACAATTTGTTGTTGTTATCGATGCTTTAGCTTCACGATCCATTGAACGAGTGAATGAAACGATTCAACTGACTGATACAGGCATTCATCCAGGATCAGGTGTTGGCAATAAACGTAAAGAAGTAAGTTATGAAACATTAGGTATTCCTGTTTTTGCCATTGGTGTCCCAACAGTCGTTGATGCCGTGACAATTACGAGTGATACGATTGATTTTTTATTAAAGCATTTAGGAAGGGAATGGGAAGAAAAAGATCGTCCAGCAAAATCACTCACACCGAGTGGCTTAGCTTTCGGTGCCAAACAACTTTCTGAGTCGGATTTACCGGATTCAAATAAACGACAAACATTTCTCGGGATGCTTGGAACGTTATCTGAAGAAGAGAAACGAACATTAATTAATGAGGTTCTCACACCAATTGGCCATAATCTTATTGTTACACCAAAAGAGGTTGATCGGTTTATGGAAGATATGGCACATCTTATCGCAAATGGCATTAATGCTGCATTACACGAAACGATCGATTCAGAAAATTCCTCTCATTATACGAGATAACATATAAAATTTTAAAACGTGTTCTATTATCCTCAGCAATTTCATAGATTTTACTATAACGCTCGTCTAGGGAGAGTAGAACATTGTTTAAAAAAAATCGAACAAATGTCAAAAAGAATATTCATTTATTGTATAAAACGAGCACTGTATATTTCGTCTGTTTTATTTTTGTTTTTTTATGTATCACATTAATAACATCAATTAAACCAACTTATCGCTTGTCATCCCATGCGATTACACAATGGACCGAACAACTTGAAAGTGAAACATTATTATATTTAATCGGGAAAGATAATCGGCTCTTTGAAAATGCTCTCACACATGATTATACCGCCCCAAAATTTTCAACGATTATTTTTGAAATGATGACACATATCACACCGAACGAGCCACAAAGTTTTTTAGGGCATGTTATTCCGGGATATCCGTATTTTGGACAACGGTTTGTCATCGGAGGAACATCGTTAAACAATGAATTTCAAATGGTTGAATCAGCACCACCTTTAGAAGAAATTATGCAAGATCGCCAAGCGGTTTTTAATGAGATTACTGAAGAAGATGACGAAGAAACAAGTGAGTCACCACAGACAACAGCAGAAGAAGTTGTTTTTATTTATAACACACATAATCGTGAATCATTTTTACCTCACTTACCGGATGTTAAAAAACCAAAGCATGCCTACCATGAATCGGTAAATATTACGAAAGCAAGCGAACATTTTGCTAAGGCATTAACAAAACATGGCATTCGCTCACAAGTTGATACAACTGATTTTACAAATATTTTACATGAAAAGAATTGGGATTATCCACGCTCGTATGATGCTTCAAGAGAAGTAATTAAAGAAGTATTTCAGACAAATGAACATATTCAATACGTTTTTGATATTCATCGCGATAGTTTGCCAAAAGATAAAACAACATTAGATGTCGATGGAAAATCATTTGGGAAAATATTGTTTATCATTGGCGCAGAAAATGCTGCTTATGAAAAAAATTTAACACTTGCCACAGAGTTACATGAACGCTTAGAAGAAAAACAACCCGGCTTAAGTCGTGGTGTTATTACAAAGGAAGGCCCTGGCTCAAATGGATTATACAATCAAGATTTATTACAAAATTCTTTGCTCATAGAAATTGGTGGTTATGACAATGAGCTAGAACATATCAATCGGTCTGTAGAGTTACTCGCAGATGTCTTTAGTGATTATTATTGGGACGCTGAAGAGGTTCATCAAACGACTGCGAAAGGAAATTAAACGATGATTCGATTATTATTTTATCTAATGGGATTAACAATCGTCTTTTTATTCGGCCTAGTCATTGGTCTTGGGCGAGAAATGGAAGAACAACAATTTGTAAACGATGAAGAAGTCACTGAGGCAGAGTTTGTCAATGAACAGACATTAGAAACATCATGGCAAGATTATCCCGAGCCAACACAAGCGTTTGTTGAAGAAGATGAACGGCTCATCCAAAAATTTGCTTCGCTCTGTGAAAGCGTCGTACATGGTTTTTATCAAATGGTCGTACAAATTCTTTATCAATTTTCCAAACTGTTCATTTAAAAGATCGTGGGCTAAAGCTACTTATCATTTGCCAAGTTGTGTGTACCATATTTTTAATGTGTCTTCATTTGTTCCGCTTTTATTGAAACAACGACTAGCAGTTGCTATAATCAACCTAGTTCATATCGTTTTTTACACGAAATAGTTTAAATACGATCCGTTGATTTTTTAAGAGAGGACAATGAATGATGGTAAATAGTAAAAATGTACGAAACTTTTCTATAATTGCTCATATCGATCATGGAAAATCAACTTTAGCTGATCGAATTTTAGAAAATACAAAAGCTTTAACTGAACGTGAAATGAAAGAACAATTTTTAGATGCGATGGATTTAGAAAGAGAACGAGGCATTACAATCAAATTAAATGCTGTACAACTTGAATATACGAGTAAAGCTGGTGAAGACTTTACATTTCATTTAATTGACACACCAGGACACGTCGATTTTACATATGAAGTGTCTAGAAGTTTAGCAGCGTGTGAAGGGGCGATTTTAGTTGTT
>DATGTA010000079.1:0-2748 GCA_035302085.1 Bacillota bacterium | reverse complement strand
AGCATCAATGTATCCGGATGAAATTGCGATTATTATGTACACGTCTGGTTCAACAGGTCAACCAAAAGGTGTGATGCTTTCACATGATCATTTACTAAGATGTGCTTATAGTACATGTTATAGTCGAGCGATCGAACAAGGGCGGATTACTTTTGCGGCGCTACCGTTTTATCATTGTTTTGCGATTGTCGAAGGATTACTTGCAATGTCATTTGTTGGTGGTGCACTCATTTCGGCAAATCGTTTTTCACCACTTTCCGCCCTGGAACAAATGGAAAAGTATCAGGTGAATGATTTTTTATGTGTCCCATCAATGCTCATTCCTTTATTAAATGAGCCGAGTGTAAAAGATTTTGATTTAACCCATTTATTTGCCATGTGGTGTGGGGCAGCACCGGCTCCAGCAACTGTTTGGCAAAAAGCACAAGATATATTAGGCATGACAGAAATTATTACAGGCTACGGGCAAACAGAAGTTACATCATCTGGGGTTACGACAGAAATTGGCGACTCAATTGAACGGATTGTCAGTCGTGTCGGTCGCCCTAAATTAGGCGGGATTGCCGGATTAGCTGAATTTAATGGGAGTACGGTTGAGTATAAAACGATCGATCCAGAAACAGGCGAAGATTTATCAAACGGGATGATCGGTGAATTTGCTGTGCGCGGTAATACGGTGACACATGGTTATTATAATAAACCGTTAGAAACTGCAGCAACGATCGATAAAGATGGATGGCTACGCACGGGTGATGTCGGTATTATTGATGAAAATGGTTATTTAGAACATCTTGGACGAAGTAATGATTTATATAAAGTGTCCGGTGAGCTTGTTGCACCACGGGAAGTCGAAGAAGTAATTGTGAAACACCCTGCCGTTAATCAAGTGTTTATTGTCGGTGTTCCAGATCGCATAACAACTGAAGCTGGTGCAGCGTTTATTGAATTAAAATCGGGTGAATCAATCGATCGAAAAGAAATCATTGACTGGTGCAAAGAAAAGGTTTCCCGCTTTAAAATTCCTCGTCATGTCTTGTTTATTGAACCTTCAGACTGGCCGATGACAAGCACAGGGAAAGTGCAAAAGTTTCGCTTAGAAGCAATGGCAAAAGAACGTTTGAACATTGATGAATCTAGCAATTGAGGTGATAATGATGGAAAATATGTGGCATCAACATTTATTACGTGTTCATTATAAAGCGACTGATCAAATGGGAGTTGTCCACCATGCGAACTATATTAGCTGGTTTGAAATCGGACGAACGGAAATGATGCGTCATTTAGGCATTGCTTATCGTAAGATGGAAGAACTTGGTCTTTTACTACCTGTACTTGATGTCAATGTAAAATATCATAAGCCAGCATATTATGATGATTGTGTCGCTATTTATACATCACTAGCAACATTTTCACCGATTCGCTTAACTTTCAATTACGAAGTCCGGCGATTATCGGATATGGAGTGTCAAGAAAACAACGTTCAACATAAGCTGTCATCTGAGCGAATGGGTGAACTGCTCACTTCGGGACAAACGGTACATATGTGGTTAAATCAACAATGGAAACCTGCACGTTTAAATAAAGTCGCTCCAGATATTTACAAACAATTAAATGATTTGTTAAACCATTAAAAATTGATCACTTTTCTTAATAAAACATCTAAATTAACAAAAATGTTAAAACGTTTGTCATGAATGTCATGGCAAACGTTTTTTAACGTAAAAGTACCATTTTTCATATGACTCGCATATGTATATAACGGATGAAAAAGTTGGGCTAAAAGGAAAGGTGATCGTAAATGGATAATAAAGACGATAAAAATGAACGCGGGTCAATGGATGAAAAACAAGAACAATTAAGCATGTATAAGCATCGTAACACGGGTCCGGGTAAAAAACTGACGAGCGATTCCGGATTTAAAATTTCGAATGATCGCTGGTCATTACGCGCCGGTAAACGGGGACCAACATTATTACAAGACACTACATTTTATCGTAAGCAGTCACGTTTTAGTCGAGAGCGAATTCCTGAAAAGGTTGTTCATGCCCGTGGGTTTGGCTTATATGGACATTTTGAAGCGTATCGTTCGCTGGAACATATAACAAAGGCGCATTTTTTAGGAAAAGCTGGACGTAAAACTCCTGTTTTTGTACGTTTTTCTAATTTTATTGGCAGTAAAGGGTCTAAGGATACAGCGGTCGATATTCGTGGTTTTGCAACGAAATTTTATACAAAAGAAGGCAATTACGATATGCTTGCATTACAATTTCCAGTGTTCATTATCATGGATGCGATGAAATTTATGGATATGGTTCATGCGGTAAAACCAAATCCAAAAACAGATGTCCCGCAGGCAACGATTGCCCATGATCGGGCGTGGGATTATATTGCTAACAATAAGGAAGCAGCCCATATGATCATGTGGCTCATGTCAATGCGTGTCGTCCAAGAAGTTGGCGGATGATGGCGGGTTGGCCAATTAATACGTTTCGTTTTATAAATTCAGAAGGAAAATCAACGTATGTCCGATTTAAATGGATTCCAAAACTTGGCGTTCACTCGTTACTACTTGAAGAAGCCAATACCATTGGGGGCATTGATCCGGACTTTCACCGTCGAGATATAATAGAGGCGGTAAAAAAAGGTGCTTTTGCAACCTATGAACTCGGTGTACAACTTATTGCTGAAGAAGATGAATTTAAGTATGGTTTTGATATTTTAGATGATACAAAATTATGGCCTGAAGAA
>DATGTA010000078.1:0-4207 GCA_035302085.1 Bacillota bacterium | reverse complement strand
ACCGTCATGATGTTGGCCTATTTTATGTAAACGATCGGGCAATGGTCGTTTCCGTTTTATCACGTGATGCCTATGAGCGAGATCTTGAAGAAACAATTGCTCGTATTGGTGAGGCCGTCTTTAACTATTTATTAAACCATTAAAAATTTACAATACACGTAAAATTGATTGGAGCGGACATAAACGAACAAAACACCCCTAGAATTAGAATTTGATGGTCTAATTCTAGGGGCATACCAAAGTGTGTGAATATTTTAATTGCTTTATAAGTTACTTGTTAATTGATGGAATGCTTGAATGAGTTGTTGAGTAATTTCACCGGGTGTTCCATCATTGATTGTTTGGTCGTCGACTGTTGTAATACCTACGACATCGACCCTTGTTCCAGTTAAAAATACTTCATCTGCTTGTAATAATTCGTCAACGGTAAATGTTTGTTCGTTTATTTTAATGCCTTTTTCTGCACAAATTTTAAAAACTTGTTGACGGGTAATTCCGTTTAAAATATAGTTGTTTGCTGGATGAGTGTATAATTCGCCGTCTTTGACGATGAAAATATTTGATGAACTTGCTTCAGTAACGACATTATCCCGGTGTAAAATAGCTTCAAATGCGCCTTTTTCAGCAGCTTTTTGTTTAGACATGGCGTTTGGTAACAAGTTAAGTGATTTAATATCACAGCGTAACCAGCGAATGTCTTGATCAACTATAACTGCAACACCATTATTGTGGATATCTGTGAAATCGCCAACGGTTTTCGTGTAAGCAACAATCGTCGGTGTTGTTTTTTCAATCGGAAATTCATGGGTGCGTGGAGCAACTCCTCTGGAAATCTGTAAATAAACGATTCCATCAATGATATTATTCGTTTCGATGAGTTGTTCTAATTTCTTTCTAAGTTCTTCTACGGGTGTTTGTAAATCAAGTTTAATCTCTTTTGCACTTCGTTGTAATCTTTCTAAATGTTCATCCATTAAAAATAACTTCTGATCATAAACGCCAACGACTTCGTAAATCCCATCACCAAATTGATAGGCGCGATCTTCGATGTCAACGAACGTATCACGGTCGACAATTTGGTCATTAAATAAAATTTTCCCCATTTATTTTCACTCCTTAAGAATTCTAAGTGTTTAACTTGCTGTGAGTGATAGTGGCCCAAGTGATGACCACTACATTTTGCGACATATCAACTCTGGTAACGTCTAATTAACAAATAACTGTTCAGTCAATTCAAAAAATTACACTTAATATATTGATATACCCTTTGATGGTTTATTAATGATTAAAGTTTAACCGGTTTTTTCTTCGTCTTCTTGCTCAGTCGGCTGGCCGTTTCGATGGCGAATCCACTGGATAAAGACAATGAGAATTAAGAGTAAGCCAAGGTAACCGAACATTGGATAAACCGTTCCAACGAGTGTCGTAAAACCAACGAAACTTAATCCGTAAGCAATAACCGCAAAGCCGACGACGATAAATTTGAAATTAGGTGTGTCGGGATCAACGATACGTGTTGAAAAAGCATATAAAGCACTTGCAGCTGTACTAAAGACCATGGCGAAAATGACAATTCCCATGAAGATTGAAAGCCATGGAGCGATATCGCTGGCTAATAATAATGTCGGCATGTCAACATCAGCCACGCGATCCATTTTCGAAATAAGCCCAAAGTTTAAAATGAGCAGTAAAAGTCCTAATCCAATTCCACCGAACATTCCACCACGGGCAGCAACTTTTGAATTAGCGACAGACCCACCAACGACCGATAAAATAGCGACAGCCATAATCACGTTATAGGAAACATAAAGCACAGCTGATAATGTCCAATGAGGTGAAGCGGTTAATTCTGGCTGTGCGAGCTGACTCACTTCAGAAGCACTTAAGTCACTTGTCATAAATGCATAAATGGCTAAAATGATGGCCATTAAAATGAGAAATGGGGTCACCGAACCAATGACATTAATGATTTGGTTTAATTTTAATGTTAGTGTTACCGCTACTAAAGTCATCGTCAGTAAACCACCGATAAAGACAGGAACATCGAACAATTGGTTGAGTAATGAACCTCCACCGGCCATCATGACGACCGTTGCATTTAAACAGGCGAGAATAATGATGTAGTCAACAATGGTCCCAAACACTTTTCCACCTAATTGTAAAATAACGCCTTGATGTGAGACAGCTTTTAATTTACTTCCTAAATCAGCGATTTGATAACCTAACCAAGCAAATAAAATAGTTGCTACTAAAATTCCTGCTAAACTAATCCAACCATAATATGTGAAATATTGTAAAATTTCTTGACCCGATGCAAAGCCTGCACCGATGATTGCGCTTACATAGACGGCACCAATTCTTAAACTCGTTTTCATTTAATCGTTCACCTTCCCTTTATATTTTAAAATAAATTTGTATGTGAACTCTAAGTTGTTTGAAAACTATTAACTGATGATCCATAGTTTTAAGCGGTCACTTAACTTAAAAACATGTCATACAATTCCTCCTTTCGACAAAACGTTAGTAATAAGACTATATATAGGACTAAAAAACAGTATACTGTACACTAGACTTATGGAGATTATAGTTAAATTTCGGTTAAATGTAAAGGATTATTCAAAATATTTAGCAAACTTATATTGTATACTTTAAGAAAGCAACTGATCAATCATCTGCTTAGTTATGTTCGGAACAATTTTTGTCGCATACGTTTTTTCCATACGTTCATGTTTACTATGAGCATCAAATCCATACGGTCCGATGTTAACGGAAGGTATGTTTAACTCACGGACGGCTGCATAATCCACGTTATGTTTGGCTCCCCAGGCAGGATTGTTTTGTTCAATCGCGTCAATCGCTTCTAAATCCATGTTCAGTGATAAAAAACTCATATCGCAAATGTGTGGGAAAAAGTTTTTCTGTTGAATTGGATGTTCATACAGTGGTTGAATGTTTTCAATCGCTTGATCTAACGCATCAAGTAAGTTTTGTTCACGTTTGTCGTTACGTGTTAACATCATATGTGGTGAATACAATGATGAATAAAATAATACGATAAGTGGCTCGTTGCCCTCTAACCATTCACTCGCTTCTTCGACAACACGCATTGCATAATGTCGCACATCTAATGATTCGTCAGCGAGTAAATTTTCTTTAAACTGTTCCATATGGTTAGAAAATTTATTCCCATGTTGTTCAACTAATTGATTGTAAAGTTCTTCATATAAGTAAACTTTTGGATGAAAATTGATTGTTTGATTAGATTCGTTCATTTTCATTTGAAATTGTTTATATCGCTCATTAAGCTCAGCCATTGCATGATTAACAGCAATTTTTGCTTGTTCTTTTAAACGCCTTAATACTTCCCAAGGTGTCCAAGAAAATGTAAAAAAATTAAAGTAAGTAAAAGCAGCTAAAGCCGTTTGTACGGTATAACTTGGCTTTAAGTCGGTTTGCTTTAGTGATACGGGTGGGACCGTTGTTTCGCCTAAGGCGGTGTCACAAAGTTCTGGGTTGTAGCTGATTTGCTTCGTTAGATGCGCCGCTAAATAGTTCGGGTCAATCCCGGAAAAAGGTGAGCCAACATGTGATTCAACACCTTTTATATAAAAGGATGGTAATAATTTGCCAATTGTCCCTTTATAAATGTAGCGGTTATCGTCACCTGTATAATGTTCGGTTACAAAGTCGGCATTGATGGCGCCAATATAGGAAAAGTTATATGTTTGTTTAAATTCATTTAAATGAGTAACCGCTGAAATCATCCCGTGACTACTATCTTCTTCATCAGATGCTGCAATGAACAATAAATTGCCTGATAATTTCTCCGGATGTTCTGAGTAATATTTGAGTAAATAAAGATGACTTGCCACACCTGCTTTCATATCTAATGTGCCCCGGCCAAAATACCATTCATCCGAATGTAAGTGCTTCTTGATATGTTCAGGAAGTGGCTCCTCTGTTAGCGCTTCTATTAATTCGTTAGGAAAACATGCTTTATTTTTCAAATGACCATAATCATCAATACCGACCGTATCTGTATGTCCCATTAGGATGAGTGTTCGATCATCATGCTTACTTTTAGTGCCTTTGACGAATGCATATACATTAAAACGTTCAAGCGAATCATTTAATGTTTGTTTTTTACAGACAAAATCGGTGTTTTTTTGAAAATAAGGCCATTCTTGAATTAGCTCATAAATATACT
>DATGTA010000077.1:0-21501 GCA_035302085.1 Bacillota bacterium | reverse complement strand
CAAGTTCTTCAACGATGGCGCCATCATCTTGTTCACAGATTGCCTCGAGCAGTTCATACGTCTCTTCTAACACGTATGGACATAATGTTTCATGGGTTTGCTTTCGGACCCATGAACAACCCTTTGGACTACGCAAATAAGCAATCACATCTCGTAAGCGAGAAAACGTATGATTCAGTAAATTTTCCGGGACAGGTGGGACGTAAACAGATATTAAATTACTCGTTGAAATGACACGATCAAGCTCGACAAGCGAAATGATCTGTATTTTCTCAGCTTGACTACCAGCCGCTTCAATGACAGTCACTTCATAATCGGGTGGTAAATCTTCTAATAATGTCAACTTAATATTTGAGGCGACCAATTGATCATAAACTTGTGCAAAAATAATATGGTTAGAAAAATTTAATTGCTGCCGCTGAAAGGATGTAGCATCAACAAATTGCAACCCTTCAATCGGATCAATTTGTAAACTTGTAAATAAAGCATCTAAATAACTTTGACCACCTTTAATTTGTACATCGATATTTTCTTTAAGTAATCGTTGCACTGTATATTCAGCTAACATCGGATGACCTGGTACCGCATAAATAATTGTCTCTTTTGTTGCTGCTTGCAATAATTGGTTAACGATTGTTTCATACACTTGTTCAAATGTTGATTCTTGTTCATATAAATGGTCAAACGTTATAAATTCCACTCCCTGTTCAGCTAATGTTTGGACAACTGGATGATCTTTCGTCCGTACAAATAGTGGGTAGTCGTTTTTGATTAATAAATGATAAATCCCAAGTGGGAGTTGATTCATATCTCCCGCACCTAAACCGATCACTTTAATCGATGGTTGCAAAATTATCCGCCCCTTCATACATTTTTAAAAATAATTCATCTTTTGACAAATAACCGACTGAACGGTAATGCAGCCATTTGCTCTGCTGTTAAGGCATGGCCCCTCACTAAAATTATTAAATAAAGAAAGGATGCTGAAATAACGATAAACATAACATATAGCAACAAAAACAGCCGGGATTCATACCATGAAATCGGGGTGATCCATTTAACAACGGCAATATAAATTATCATTGAAAAAGCAGCTATGACGAGTCGTTTCCACCGTAAATCTTTTAATAACTTATGTAATGGGAATTTTTTCTTTAACTCATAAAAAACGAGTCCCGTTAAAAATAATAAACTAATAACCGTTGCTAGAGCACTTCCCGTAATACTCATGACTGGTACGAGGAGCAAATTACTTATCCATTTTACAATAAATGCTAACAAAATATATAAAGCCGTGCGAATAACGACACCCAAACCTTGCAAAACAGCAATGGCCGTCACTGACATTGTACTTAAAATAATCGCCAATGAAAGAACTTGCAAACTAAACGTCCCACTCATATCTCTAAATAACAACAAATTTGTCTCCGGGAAAATCAAACAAAGTCCTATGGTCGCTCCTACCGCTAAATAAAAACTAAATGTTAAAGCTTCCGTTATTGAACGTGTTGACAGCGGATTTTTTTGCCTCTGCTGCTCTGTTGCTGCGGGGATCAGTGTCAAAGCAAATGATGAACCAATGACTGTCCCTAACTGAATCAATGGCTGTCCCCGATCAAACGTCCCTTTATAAATCATTGCTGCATTTTTTGTTAGACCAAAGTTTTCTAAAGCGGGAATAAGTGTTAATGTGTCTGCGAGCTGAGTTAGTAATAAGATCATATGGTTTAAGGATACAATGACCCCAAAAACAATAATCGTGTAAATATATTGTTTCCAAGGAATAGCAAACGTCTCTTTCGTAAACCGTTTATCTTTAAACAAAAAAATGAGCAAAACAATCATCGCAACACTACTCGCAAGCAAGGCGGCATATGCTGCCCATTCTGCAATTTTGTAAATATTCGTCAGTTTTCCTGAGGCATACAAAATAGCTGTTGCTAAAATAATTAACACCCGGACAATTTGTTCGCTTACTTGTGAATAAGCGATCGGTTGCATATGTAATTGACTTTGAAACATACCGCGTAGCAACGCTGTCAGTGGGATCAGCCAAAAGACGAAAGCGACCTTTTCAAAAGCGGGAGCTAGTTGCCGATCACCGATAAATTGTGCAAGCCATTCAGCATTAAACGATAAACTAAAAGCAAATAAACCATTAATAATGATTAATAAGCAAAACATCGGTAAAGCAAAATGTGTTAGAGAAATTTTTGCTTCTGTTTGCTTAACGACTACCGCCATTCGAGCGATCGCTGAAGGAAAACCATACAACGACAAAATAAGTGCCATGCCAAGAATCGGGTACACTTGTTGATACATATAAAAACCGACATCACCGGTCAAATTTTGTAACGGAATCCGATAGGCAGCACTTAACATTTTGCTTATAATACCAGCAATTGTTAATAAAAGCGCTCCCTTGACTAAGATATTTGCTTCATTCGTCTGCATTTATGTCGCCCTTCTCATACCACTTGTTCGGCTGTATTATATCATACTTGAGCGCCACTTTGCTTCTGTAATCAAGTCATTCGCTTACATAAAAACCGATAAAAAAAGCTATGTTTTGCTAAGATTCCACTAAGCAAACACATAGCCCTTTTAATTCTCGGCGTTTTTATTGATACGATGAGACATTGTTAAGTATTTATTCCATTTGTTTCGCTAGAAAACTAGCAGCCGTATGAGTTACTTTTTGTTCTGCTTCAGTTATTTGTTCGCCAGATTCAGAAAAAACCATGACACAGCCGATCGGATCTCCATTAGCAATAATTGGATAAATACTATACCCATCAACTGCTTTTTCAACACCTGCGATGATTTCAATTGTTTCCGAAGATGTGTTTATATCTGGAGTTCGATCTTCAATCGCATACTCAAGTCGTGAGCCGATTCGTTTATTTAAATATTCATTTTTTGAAACACCTGCTAAGGCGACAACTTCATCTCGATCACAAATAATTATTGGAAAGTGTAAAGCTTCGAATAATGCTTCAGCATATTCAGCGGCAAAATCTCCTAACTCATTAATTGGTGAATATTTTTTTAAAATGACTTCACCTTCACGGTCGACAAATATTTCAAGGGGATCACCTTCACGAATACGTAATGTACGTCTTATTTCTTTGGGAATAACTACTCTTCCTAAATCATCAATTCTGCGAATAATACCTGTTGCTCTCATGTTAGTAAAAGCCCTCTCTTTCTGATGATTAATGGAGTGACAGCTTAGTCTCCTACATACAAGCAATTGCACATGTTGGCAAAATACTTCAGAAAAGCAAAGCACAACCGTCTATTCATAAATATGAGTTGTAAGTTTAGTATGAATCACCATGCGGGAATTATACATTCACGAAAAATTATTCTAATCTCGATTGACGTGCGCTAAGTGTTGTAAAAACTCAATAACGACGTCATAGCGTTTATCGAACGTATCTTTCGACCAACGGAAAACGATTTTTATTTTATTTTGTGCTGAGCCTAGTTGAATATTGCGACCAAATGAATGAGCGATATCAAATAGCTTTGCCCCATCGATCTTTTGACTTCGTTCTTCATCAAGGAAAATTTCAATTTTTTGGGCTGTTTCAGTGATCGATTCAATTCTTTCTTGCACGGCATAACTTTTGAGTAATGAAACGGTAAATAAATGTTTAACTTGTTCAGGATAATGACCAAATCGATCGACAATCTCTTCTTTTAAGGCGTCTACTTCCTCTTTTGTCCGGATTAATTGGAACCGTTTATACATATCAATTTTTTGGCGCTCATCTTGAATATAGGATGACGGAATATAAGCATCAATTGATAACGAAAGCTCAGGAACGATCGGGGTAGCTTCTTCTTTTTCAGTATCCCTCGCCTCTTTTCGTTCATTAATCGCATCTTGTAACATTTGTGTGTACATATCGAAACCAACAGAGTCGATAAACCCATGTTGCTGTGAACCGAGTAAATTACCAGCACCTCGAATCGATAAATCACGCATAGCGAGTTTAAATCCTGATCCAAGCTCGGTAAATTCTTTAATGGCCTGTAAACGTTTTTCAGCAACTTCTGTTAAAATTTTATCTTTTTGATACGTAAAATAAGCATAAGCTATTCGATTAGATCGGCCAACACGTCCTCTTAATTGATACAATTGACTTAACCCCATATGGTCTGCATTATAGACAATTAACGTATTCACATTAGGGATGTCAACACCTGTTTCAATGATCGTCGTACTTACTAAAACATCAAATTCACCCGCTAAAAATGATAACATCACATTTTCAAGTTCAGATTCATTCATTTGCCCATGAGCAATACCTACCCGAGCATCTGGCACAAGTGTATTTAAATTACGGGCCATACGTTCAATGTTGGCCACACGATTATATAAGAAAAACACTTGTCCCCCACGAGAAATTTCACGTTCGATCGTCTCTTGAATAAACATTGGATGATATTCAACGACATACGTTTGTACAGGAAACCGATTTTCCGGTGGTGTTTCGATAATCGACAAATCTCGCACGCCAAGCATCGACATATGCAATGTTCTTGGAATCGGTGTTGCTGTTAATGTTAGTACATCAACATTTGTTTTTAATTGTTTAATGCGTTCTTTATGTTTTACACCAAAGCGTTGTTCCTCATCAACGACGAGCAAGCCGAGGTCACGAAAATGAATATCTTTAGAAAGAAGACGATGTGTTCCGATCACTAAATCAATCATGCCATTTTTTAAATCTTTTAATGTTTCTTTAATTTGTGCTGACGTACGAAAACGACTTAATAAACCAATGTTAATCGGATAATCTTGAAATCTTTCAGTAATCGTTTGAAAATGTTGCTGCGCTAAAATAGTTGTTGGGACTAAAATAGCTACTTGTTTACCATCAGCAATTGCCTTGAAAGCTGCTCGAATGGCCACTTCAGTTTTCCCATAGCCAACATCCCCACAGAGGAGTCGGTCCATTGGACGTTCTTTTTCCATATCAGCTTTAATTTCCGTAATACATCTTAATTGATCGTCTGTTTCTTGATAAGGAAAACTTTCCTCAAACTCTCGTTGCATACTCGTATCCGGTGAAAAAGCATATCCCTTTTGCGCTTCACGCTCGGCATACAATTTAATCAGTTCATCAGCAATATCTTCAACAGATGATTGGACACGCTGCTTTACTTTCGTCCATTCAGATCCACCGAGTTTATAAAGACGTGGCTTTTTACCTTCTGAGCCAACATATTTTTGCACTAAATCAATTTGATCAACAGGGACAAGTAAACGATCATCTCCTGAATAAATAATGACTAAGTAATCTTTATGCAAACCACTTACTTCAACCGTCTCAATCCCAATATATTTTCCAATGCCATGACTTTCATGAACAACATAATCACCAACATTTAATTCTTGGTAACTTTTAATTCTCTCAGCATTGGATATTTTCTGTTTGCGTCGTTTTCGTTGGGTACGATGTTTAAAAAGTTCGTTTTCAGTAATAATCGCTAATTTTTGCATCGGTAACTCAATACCAGCACTTATATTTCCGGTGGTAATCATTAATTCATTTGTCGGTAATTTAACCGATTCAACCATTGTTGCTGATATTTTATAATCGGCTAAAATCGAATGAATTCTTTGCGCTCGTTTCTCATTCGGCGCCACGATTACAACCGAGTGTTCTGCATGATGCCAACGTTCAATTTCAGTTTTTAAAACATCCATTTGCCCATGAAAGTCTTGCATCGCACGTGAAGAGATATTGACGATATTTTTAGGTTGTGTATTACGAATATGTCGCAAAAAGACGGATAAATATAAACGTTGACGATCCATCCTCGCCCAAATAGTTTGCCAGTCAAATGAAAAAGGAAAGTCTGGCACCATTTCGCCATTTTCTAGTAAACCACTGTACCATTCAGCTTCTTCAACATCTAAATGGTTCGCTGTTTCTTGAATTCGTATCATTTCATCAAAAATAATTAATCCATCGTTTGGTAAATAATCTACTAAACTCATAGGGGTATCATATAAAAGGCCGATATATTTATAGATCCCTTGAAAGTGTTCCCGTTCTGTTAAATGTTCGATGTCTGTTGTCATATTTTCAGCGAGAAGCTCTTTTTCCGAAGCTTGTTTCTTTTGTTTTAACGCTTTGGATAAAGCTTTTTGTAATTGTTCAGCCCCTCGTGTAAAATCTTCATCCGTTAATAACAGTTCAATGGCCGGCTCAATATTCACTTGTTCGTGTTTAGTAATGGAAAGCTGTGTTTCTGCATCAAATGAACGAATCGAATCAACTTCAACATCAAAAAATTCAATCCGTATCGGGTGTTCTTTTGTCACCGGGTAAATATCGACAATACCACCGCGAATGCTAAATTCACCAGGGGTTGTTACCATTGATACACGCTCATAGCCCATATTGACTAATCGTTGCGTATAATCTGGCAAATCTACCGTTTCGCCAACTGCAAAAGGTAATTGATATTGTTCCCAATAGTGAATGGGTGGCAACATCCGCTTCAATGCACTAATAGGTGCAATTAAAATACCTGATTTATTGTTTGTCCAATTCGTCAATGCTTCGATTCGTTCACTTCTTAATTCTGGACTAGCAACAGCCATTTCCGAGGCAATATGTTCATTAATTGGATAAATATGAACATTTTTACCGATCAGTTCATATAAGTCATCATACAACTGTTGGGCTTGCATATACTGATGAGTCACTAACAAAATGGGTCGGTGAGTTGCTTGATGAATCATTGCAATCAGCATACTTCGTGAGATACCTGTTAGTCCCGTGACTAATTGTTCATCTAAGTTGTTCGTTATTCCGTCAATAATTGATATGAAATCTTTATCTAGATTTAAATAGCTTTTTATTCCTTGCATCATTAACCCCCCATGAAGTAAAACATTATTAATTTTACTTATCTCTCTCCCACTTGCTGTTAGTGTTATGAAGGACAAAAACGCTTTGGCCGTAGAAACCAAAGCTTGTTGGATATTTTTTTATTGAATAAAATGATCAAGTTCATGATATTCTGGGTGTTGCTTAAGCGTACTTTCGCAATTTTCACAAATCGCATAGACAGTTATATTTCCATCTGTTTCATAAGTGATCATCGCTTCTTGTTCTTTCGGTGTTAATTGATCCCAACCTAACATCGTTGTGTCGACAACCTTTTCATCGATTGTCGCGATCGTTCCATTGCAATGTTTACATGTGTACGTAATGGCCAAAGAACTACCTCCTCAGAAAAATTCAGTTATTAAAGTTTTTCCGAAAAGGTTTGTTTTATACATCTATCGTCATTAATTGAACGAATTCATCACTTGAATAAAGTCCTCTTGAAGCCATTTTTCACAAGCATCAGCAGCTAAGTCGATACTCGATTGAACGGCTGTTTCTTGCGTTTTGGAAAATTTATTGAGGACATAATCAACAATTGGTTGGTTATTTGTTGGCCGACCAATACCTACACGTAGTCGTTTAAATTTGTCCGTGTTAAGTCGAGCAATTGTTGAGCGTAACCCATTGTGTCCGCCATGACTCCCTTTTTGCCGTAAGCGAATTTTTCCAACCGGTAAATCAAGATCGTCATAGATCACGAGTATATTTTCCCGATCGATTTTAAAATAATCGATAAACGGTTGAATACAATCTCCTGAACGATTCATAAATGTTTGTGGCTGTAAAAAAGCTACTTTTTCCCCTTGGATAAATTCACTTGCATAAAAACCATTAAATTTTTCTTTCGTTAATTGAAACTGGTGTCTGCGGGCGAGTTCATCGATCACCATAAACCCAATATTATGACGTGTGGCAACATATTTTTTTCCCGGATTACCTAAACCAATGATACATTTCATCGTCATCGTCCCTTATGAATATTTTAATGACATGAAAAACAACCCTCCTAGTTGTTTTCGCTCAGGAGGGTTTGGTCATTTCATATTAATCTTCTTCAACTACTTCTTCGTCTTCATCCTCAGCACCGATGACTTCTGGTTCAATGCTTAAGTCAACGTCAGCTACTTCTTCCTCTTCTTCTTCAGGTGGTAAAACTGTTGCAATGGCTGTATCGACTTCATCTAAAATGGTATATTCTTCTTCAACCGGTAGATCAGCAACCGTAATCGTATCACCAATATTCAATGCTGACACGTCAACGACAATTTCTTCTGGAATCGCACGTGGAACCGCACGGACTTGTAATTCATAAACTGGTTGTTGTAAAATACCGCCTTCGCGTGCGCCTTCAGCCTCTCCTTCAAGACGAACGGAAACTTCGACATCCATTTCTTCTGTCATATCGACGACATAAAAGTCTGCATGTATCACTTCATCTTTAATCGGATGCATTTGATAGTCGTATAACATGACATCAACTGTTTTACCATCTTCAATATCAAGTGAGATGATCGCATTTTCTCCTTCTTCTCTCACCGTACGAATTAAATCTAAACTGTCAACATAAATTGGTGTTGAATCCTTATCTTTACCATAAACAACGGCTGGGATTTGTCCTGCATTGCGTAAAGCTTTAGTCGCAGAACTTTTCAAATTCTCACGTTGTTTAACTTTTAATTTTACTGCCATCATCATTAACCTCCAATAATTTACACAAATGTAGCTTAGCTATATTTGTTTTCACTTATCTTAAATATAATATTAATCGTATAGATTATCTATCCTATTATCTACTATTATTTATTATTTGTAAACATTAATCGAACAAAATACTAACCGATTTTAATTCATGCACGCGAATAATTGCTTCACCAATTAACGATGCAACAGAGAGTTGAGTTATTTTATCAATTTGTTTTTCCTCTGGTAGCGGAATCGTGTTTGTGATAATGAGTTCTTTAATGTTTGATTGTTCGATTCGCTCAATCGCTGGTCCCGATAAAACCGGATGTGTACAACAAGCATAAACTTTCTTCGCACCACTGTCCACTAGTGCATCAGCAGCTAATGTTATGGTACCCGCTGTATCGATAATATCATCGATAATAATCGCCGTTTTACCTTCAATATTACCGATAATATTCATCACTTCAGCAACATTTGGTCGTGGTCTTCGTTTATCGATAATACCAATTGGTGCTTTGAGACGATCAGCCATCCGTCTGGCGCGTGTCACACCACCATGGTCTGGCGAAACGACGACAATATCTTCTAACTCTTTATGTTCAAAGTAATCCGCTAAAATCGGCACACCTTGTAAATGATCAATCGGTACATCGAAAAATCCTTGTATTTGTGGTGCATGTAGATCAATCGTTATGACACGATGGGCACCAGCTGTTTGTAATAGATCAGCAACAAGTTTAGCTGTAATTGGTTCACGTGAACGCGCCTTACGATCTTGTCTAGCATAACCGTAATAGGGCATGACAATATTAATCGAGTGAGCGGAAGCACGCTTCAATGCATCAATCATAATTAACAGTTCCATCATATGTAAGTTAACAGGTGTACTGATCGATTGGATGACATATACTTCCGCACCGCGCACACTTTCTTCAATATTAATTTGAATTTCCCCATCACTAAATGTCGAAACAGTACATTTTCCTAGCGATGTTCCGATATGATTTGCGATACTTTCTGCTAATTCACGATTCGAATTGAGTGAAAAAACTTTCAAGCTCTTATCCGCATAGCCTGATGTCATAATGAATAACCCTCCGTTAATCTTTTCGTTTTTTAAGTTTGCGGGCATAGCCCTCTTTGTTCGTCTGTCGGGAGCGTGCAATACCTAAAGAATCTTTTGGTACATTCGTCGTAATCGTTGACCCTGCTGCAACATATGCACCTTCTTTAACAGTTACAGGTGCGACTAAGTTCGAGTTACATCCTATAAAAGCATCATCTTCAATCGTTGTCAAATGTTTGTTCTTGCCATCATAATTCACTGTTATTGTCCCACAGCCAACATTTACATTTTCGCCTAGTTCAGCATCACCGATATAACTTAAGTGGGGGATTTTACTATGTTCACCAATCGTTGCTTTTTTGACTTCAACGAATTGGCCGACTTTTACATGTTTGCCAACATCTGACTCTGGACGAATGTTTGCAAACGGTCCGATTTCTGCATAGTCTTGCAAATAACTTTCCCTAACAACACTACGATTAATCGTCAAATGATTACCAATGGTACAATTAGTAATGTCGGTATGTGGACCGATCGTATTGTCTGTACCAATCTTCGTCTCACCCGAGATCATCGTTCCTGGATAAATGACTGTATCTTGGCCAATCATGACATCCGGGCCAATATACGTATTTGCAGGATCGATGATTGTCACACCATTATGCATATGCTTTTCTAAAATACGACGTTTCATAATTTGTTCGGCCTCGGCTAAGGCGATACGATCATTAATACCGATTGTTTCTGAAAAGTCATTCGTTACATGGGCACTCACTTTTTCCGAAGCATTACGTAAAATTTCAATAACGTCTGGTAAATAGTATTCACCTTGCGCATTATCATTGGATACATTTTGTAAAGCTTCAAATAAAGCAACATTATCAAAGCAATATGTTCCTGTATTAATTTCATCGACTAATTTTTCAGTTTCATTAGCGTCTTTATGTTCAACAATTCGTTCAACTTCATCATGATCATCACGAATAATTCGACCATACCCTGTTGGATCAGGTGCTTTTGCTGACAAAATTGTCGCTTTCGCTCCTGTTTGCTCATGATGCTGTAAGAGTTCTTTGTATGTTTTTGCTGTAATAAGTGGTGTATCACCACAGACGACAAGTGTTGTACCTGCCTTATTTTTTAAAAGGTCTTCCGCTTGTATGACGGCATGACCGGTCCCTAATTGTTCTTCTTGGGTGACGAATTTTGTTGAATGTCCGATACGTTCTTTAACCGTTTCAGATCCATGTCCAACAACTGTGATCAATTCATCAAGTTGCAGTGACTCAAGTTGTTTAATCACATGCATCACCATTGGTCGTCCGGCAACGGGATGGAGAACTTTGTAGATTTTTGATTTCATCCGCGTTCCTTGGCCTGCTGCTAAAATAACAGCAAAACGTTTTGCCATGAGAGTTACCTCCATTCTACTTGTCCATAATTGAATATATCTTAAATATGCATTCATTTCAATAAATGTCACACATCTTTTACAAAATTCATCAGTCATTGACAAATATTGTAACGATGGCCATTTTATTGCTTATTTCCAGACAAAAAAAGAAGGCTAATCTTATAAAGATTAGTCCTCTTATTAAATCATATTTATTAAGTTTTATGAAACGCCTGCTTCTTCAAAATCGTCTTCAGACTCCCCCTCACGGCGGTACTCTTCCAATACAGCGTCTTGGATCTTTGCGCGCGTACTTGAGTTGATCGGATGAGCAATATCTCTAAACTCGCCATCTGGCGTACGTTTAGACGGCATTGCGACAAACAAGCCATTATTTCCGTCGATGACCCGAATATCGTGAACAACGAACTCATCATCAAATGTAATTGATGCAATCGCTCGCATTCTTCCTTCTGTATTTACACGCCGTAACCTTACGTCAGTTACTTCCATGATGTTTCACCACCTTTTTTTTCATAAGACTTACTTCCAATATTCAACAAAAGCTATAAAAACTCCTGCTAAATATTAGAAATAATTTAATATTTAAAAAATATATGAAAGCGCATACAATATGTACGCTAAAATAGAGATAATATTTGATCACTATCTCCATTTTTATTAAGATTTAGTTGCTAAATATGGCAATAAATTACCCGGAATTGTTTTCGTGTAATGATTTTTAACGTCAACTGTCGTTATTTTAACAAGCGAGAGGTAGTCTTCAATGACTCGTTCATCCTCTTCATCATCTGCTTCAGCGAGAACACCAATCGCTTTCACTTGTGCATTAAATTCAGCGAGTAAACTAGTCATTCCGTTAATCGTTCCGCCAGCTTCCATGAAATCATCGACAATACAAACATTTGCGCCTTCTGCTAAACTTCTCTTAGGTAGTACCATCGTTTGAATTTTACGGGAAGAGCCCGAAACATAATTAATACTTACAGAAGATCCTTCAGTCACTTTAGGATCCCGGCGAACGGTCACAACAGGTTTATTTAAATGATAGGCAACAGCATGGGCTAAACTTATACCCTTTGTTGCGACAGTCATAATAACATCTATATCTAGGTGAGCAAAAGCAGTCGCAAAAACATGACCAATTTTTCGCATAATACCCGGATTGCCGAGTAAATCACTCATATATAAATAACCACCCGGAAGAATTCGCTCAGGGTCTTTCAATAAATCACATAACTCATGAATAAACTTCTCTATCTCATCTTTTGCACCTAATGGTATGTACCTAATACCACCTGTTGCACCAGACGTCCGTTTTAAAAAACCTACACCTTCTTGCTGGAACATATGATCGATAATCGTTAAATCTTCACTAATTGAAGATTTTGATGACGTATACTTGTCCGCAAAATAAGAAAGTTGTACAAGTTCATGTGGATGTGTTAAAAAATAATTCGTTAAAGCAACTAAACGATGGCTCCGTTTCATGACGACACCCCAAAACCGAATGATTAATAAAAATATACCACTTTCATCCGTGTTTAGGCAAGTATAATTCGTCAATTTAGCAGATGTTTGTAAACGTTTATGTAAATTTCCAAAATGTTAAGGAAAAAGCAAACCCTATTTAGGGTTTGCTTCTTCTTCAATCTGTTGTTCAGCTTTTTTTATGGCCTGCTTAACCATGTTACCGGCATCTCTTGCTTTGATACCGCCCCATCCTTCACGCTGAACCGTGTCGTAAAAACCTAACTCTTTGGCAATTTCTTCTTTCAATCGGTCCGACATCATTCCACGACGCCTACTCATGAAAGAACAACTCCTTTCAGTTGTTTTACGACATGTTTAATTTAACCGATTAAGTAACTTTTATACGATCACTTAGTAATTAGCAATTGTTTCCATTATTATATAGCCGATTTTCCGATTGGCTTAAGTTTGGAGAAAATAAACTCACCGAATGTTTAAAATAGATTATATTTTCTTAATATTTTTTCTAATGATAAAGCTAAACGAATATCGCCATCTACTTTAAGTTGGCCAGACATAAATGCCATCGCATGATTGAGGTCACCTTTGAGAAACTTTTTAAAGTTTTTTTCCGACATCCTTAACGTGCATTGGGCATTTTCCACGATACCTTCATAAAAGTTTATTTCACCGTTATTAAAATGAAGCTGGTAAACATCCTCATCTAAGTGGAGCCCATAAATAGCGTTTAAATGTTTATACGGTTCTTGGTCCGTTCGTAAGACTTGTTCAACTTGTTCCCAAATTTCTTTAATTGACATTGTTTCTAAATTCATAAGTAACTCCCCAAAAATGATATTCATTGTCATTAACATTAAGGCGGTAAATTTTACGATACGAGTTTTTCACAAAAAAATAAGTAGCAAAGTTATTTTGCTACTCACCAGCAATTTGTGATTTTTCATCGAAGAAGTTTAATTCAACAGCTTCTGTTAAAACATCGGCATAACTATAGGATACACGTTCAAAGGCATTTTCATCTTGATCTAGTTCGACAACAAATACTGCAGGATAAGTCTCTGCAAGTACACCCGAACGGCTAATCGTTCGTCTTCTTCCACCATTAGCGGTTAACTCCAAACGTCTGCCAATTTGACTCTCAAGATTTTGCTTTATTTCACGTAATGTTTTCACTATATCCACCTCGTGAGCTAATTATAACATATGCTTGTTATTTAGTCAAATAAACTATACATTATAGCAGATTGACTATATGTGTCAATTGTTATCGTTTAATTTGCCCACGATTAATAAATATATGCATATTACTTATAAATTATTTTCAACAAAAGGAATACCAACCCGTAATAACCCTTTTGTTTCGATCCCACCAATTCCACGTTCACCCGCTAAAGTATTTTTCAAAATATCCCAAACGTTAATTCGTTCCATAAATGGAGTAAAAGCGACTTTAGCACATATATAAACAGGATCAAGGGCGTGAATATTGATGCGACCGGGAGAGCTAGCAAAATTGGCGCCTGCTCGGATGATTGATTCAAAATGTGATTGACAAGCCCCGGCAAAAATAATAAGTTGGTCCAAATCAGCAAACATTCGTCTCGCTTCTCGAACAGCTTCTGTAAAGTATTTTGAATGGCGATAAGCTCGTAATTCATTTTTATCGCCTTTACTTTTTGAATATGAATCATGTCCTGTAATGACAACGACGTTTGGTTGGAGTCGTTGAATAAGTGATTGTATTTCTGAAGGCATTTCTTTTTCTTTCATATGAATGCCATGAACTTGTAAACCGATTCGTTCATAAAGTTGTATACATTTGCGCAAGTATATTTGATCACCATCTAAATGGAGTATTTTTGCCGGGAGATGAAAAGGTTTAATCGCCTCTGTAAACTGATCATTTATTTCATAATCAGTTTTTCGTTGGATAAGTTGATAATCTTGGCGAAACAATCGATAAGAAGTTTCCGTTTGCATCCGATCTGCTCTCCGCCGTCGGTTTAATTCTGTATCAGATATTCGGACAAGGTCATCCAAGGGAGCATCGGCAATTAATCGTAAATCAACTCCATGTAAAATAACTAAATCATTTTGAATCGCATGTACCCGAAAGAGTAAATCATGATCATAAGAATGACGAGTCACAAGATCACCTACAGCTAGATCCATACGCCCACCTCTAATTTCATTCATCAACCTTATGCATAGTGTATGCTTTTTTAAATGTCTTGTGCATTTGCTAAGTCATTTGGCGGATCTATCTGTGCTCGATATGATAAAAAGCATTCGCTAACATCGCAAATTCTTGGATTGTTAATGTTTCACCACGTCGTTGCCCATCAATGCCTGCTCGTTGAATCGTGTTTGTAATGACTTTCCTCGGTAAGCGATCTTTAAAATAACTGATTAAATTATTACGTAAAGTTTTTCGACGCTGGGCAAAACTTGCTCGAACGATGGCGAAAAAATAAGGCTCATCGATGACTTCCACGGGTGGTTTTTCTCGAACCGTCAATGTTAGAACAGCCGAATCGACATTTGGCTTTGGCATAAAAACATGACGCGAGACATCCATAACTGTTTTTGCTTTTGTATAATATTGTACAGCAATTGAAAGGGACCCATAATCTTTATCACTTGGCAATGCACTCATTCTTACAGCAACTTCTTTTTGGGTCATCATAGTGAGTCGAGTGATCGGCAATTTGTCTTCTAACAACTTCATGATAATTGGAGTCGTAATATAATACGGCAAATTTGCTACGATATGAATGTCCGCAACATGAGAAAAGTGTTTTTTAACTACTTCATGAATATTTGCCTCTAATATATCGGTAAAAATCAATTCAATGTTTTCGTAAGCTTGTAACGTTTCGGCGAGCAATGGTTCAAGGCGTTGGTCAATTTCATAAGCGATCACTTTTTTTGCATGGATGGCTAATTGTTCGGTTAGGGAGCCGATGCCAGGACCGATTTCAATGACACCTGATTCGTTTGAAATACCCGCATGTTTAACAATATTTTTTAAAACATTGACATCGATTAAAAAATTTTGCCCTAAACTCTTTTTGAAAGAAAAATCATGTGTTGCTAAAATTTCTTTTGTTCGTGAAGGTGTCGCAATATATTTACGATTTTTCATCATTTACCTCCTGCTCAATCGCTTCTAATGTATCAATTAATTCTTGTTTTGAGATTTGAAACATTGTTAATCGTTTAAGAAGCTGTTTACCGTTGGGATACCCGATATTTAATCGTTCGCCTAACATTCTTCTTTTTTTTTGCGACTGTTGTTGGCCAATTAATCCTAAGGCAATCATATCAGCTTTCGTGAGGGGAGATTTTTGATTAGGCACAACTTCATAAACACCCGCTAATGCGCGTTGAATATTGGAGACACTCGCATGTTCAATCCCTAAATTATCTGTTTGCTTTTTCGGTGTGGCTTGTCGTTTCGTTAAAAACGCATGTTTACATTCGGGAACCGCTTCTTGAATGATTTGACGAATCCGTTCCCCTGCATAGTCAGGGTCTGTCAATACAATCACACCCCGCTTCTTTGCCGCATGTTTAATGATTTTCAACGTTTGTTCACTAATGGCTGAACCATTCGTTTCGATAATGTCAGCCTGTACAGCTTGCAACACTTTTAAACGATCTGCCTTGCCTTCAACAACAATCACTTCTTTTATTTTCATCCTTGTGAACCTCTTTCATAAAAAATACTCTTACCATCATATCATGGTAAGAGTACTTTTATAAATGGTTTAATCTAGCACTTTTACTTTGACTGTTCGAGTTCCAAAAGAATATGCTGCCGATTTATCAGGTACGTGAACATCAATTCGATTTCCGCTAATTGAACCGCCCGTATCACCAGCAATTGCTTCACCATAGCCTTCTACCCATACACGTGAGCCGAGCGGAATAACTGATGGGTCAACAGCGACAACTTTTTTATTTGGATTAGCGCCTATATTAATTCCTGTTGCTGTATATCCTGAGCATCCATTACAATTTGCTGTATATGCTGTAGCATGCATCGTAAATTCTTTTCCATTCGACGGTTCTTTCGTTGATTGTTTCGCTTTTTTCTTAGGTTTTTCTTGTGCTAATTGAACGACTTCAGGTTCTTTGGTACCAACTGCAATGACTTTGTTTGTCGGCTCTTTTGTCACTTTTTCTTCTTGTTTCTTACGCTTGACTTGTTCTCCATTTTCAAACGTTAACCGATACGTTTTAACGAGTTTTCCTGCTTCGCCTTCTGTAACAACTTTTTCTTTGCCTTTTTCAAGCGTGTCATCTTCAATTCTTTCTGTTTTATAATCTATAGTTTCTTCAACTTTTTCTTCTTCATAGTTTACACGAGTAATTTTAATATCTCGATCTTCAAATACTTGTTCATAGATGTTCGGTTTTACTTTATCATGTTTTTTAATCTTAATATCATTTTTTTCAAGTAATTCTTCAACAGTTCCGCCCACAGTCCAAACGTTTTGTTTTTCTTTACCATCAAAAATAGTGATCGGATAAGCTTTTGTTACTTGGATATGAATATCTTCAGTAATTTCATCTGACAAACGATGGGATAGTTCATCATGTTCGGTAACTTCCACATCTTCATCATCTAAAAATTGTTCAACCGTTTCTGCTGTTGTGTAATAACTTGCAAATTGATCATCAACCGTTAACATCATATGTTTTGCTTTTTTAAATTCGATCTCCATTCCATCTTCAACGGTTGCATGAAGATCTTCTGAAAGATCGTCATGTTCATTCACATTAATATCGAGTGCATCAAATAAATCTTTCACTGTTTTAGCATGTGTTTTAATCGTTTCTGATTTACCATCTTCAGCGACAACAACCGTAGCTTGCGTCGCCTTATAAATACCAAGGCTAGCTAAAACAATAATGGCCAAAATAGCAACACTTGGAAAAACTAGCTTTGGCTTTAAGGCCGATAAAAGCCTCTCAATGGATTTCATGATATAGCCTCCTTATATCAAATCCGATTATATAAACTGTTACATGCCAAGTCAAAGTCATACCGTTTACGTTTACATTACGTCTTTATTACAGATAAACGAATCTCTTTTTTTATCGTAATCGCTATAACTATTGATTTAACAGTGTTTTTAACGGCTACTTGAAGATCAGCCCATTAAAAAATAGACTAGTGTTGCACTAGTCTATTCGCAATTTATCTTTTTAAATCGCATAATATTACAAGTTCATGACAAATATGTCAATGATTACTATATCCGAAATAATTCAAAGGCATTTTTAGTCGTTTGCTCACTAATTTCTTCGAGTGATTGCCCGCGTAATTTGGCAATCTCTTCAGCGACTAAACGAACATATGCTGGTTCATTACGTTTTCCTCGATAAGGATGTGGTGCTAAATAGGGGGCATCTGTTTCAATTAACAACCGATCACTTGGCACAACTTTTGCGACTTCTTTAGGATCTTGAGCATTTTTAAATGTAACAGGACCACCAAGCGAAATATAAAAATTCATGTCTAAACTCGGGTTTACGTAAGCAACAGAATCACTGTAACAATGCATAATACCACCAACTGCTGCTGCATTTTCCTCTTGTAAAATTTGAATGACATCTTCGGTTGCTTCCCGATTATGAATGATAATGGGGAAATTTAATTGTTTCGCTAATTGAATTTGTTGGCGAAAAATGTCTGCTTGAACATCTTTTGGTGATTTATCCCAATGATAGTCCAAACCCATTTCTCCAAGTGCAACAACCTTTGGATGACTTGTTAACGATTCAATCCATTTTAAATCGTCTGATGTGCAATCGATCGCATCAACAGGGTGCCAACCAATCGCTGCATAAATCGTTTCATACGTTTCAGCGATTTCTAAGGCAAGGGGAATTGTTTCCTCGTTAAATCCAACAACGACCATATGACGAACACCGGCTGCAAATGCTCTCTCAATGACCGCTTCACGATCATCAGCGAATTGATAAGCATTTAAATGAACATGTGTATCAAATAACATCAAACATCATCCCTTATATTTTTTTAAACGTCTAAAACATATATAAAAGGGTTACCCACATCATAGTGGACAACCCTTTGGAAGCACGATTTACTTAACGATTGAACCATTTGGTAATGATCCAGCAATCGTTGTTAAAACTAAGTTGCCTGCATCATCTTCCCCGGATAAAACCATACCTTCCGACAATTCACCACGTAATTTTACAGGTTTTAAATTTGTTACACAAATCACTTGTTTACCGATCAGTTCATCCGGTGTATAATACTCAGCAATTCCTGAAACAACTTGACGCTTTTCTTTTCCGAGATCTAACTGCAGTTTAATGAGTTTATCGGTACCTTTCACATGCTCGGCTTGGATAACTTCTGCCACTCGTAAATCCATTTGACTAAATTGATCAAACGTTATTTGTGGTGTTTCAGACGCTTGATCCGATTGTTCTACTGGACGATGCATCATTTGTTGAATCGCTTTTGTTTCTTTTTTTGCATCCAAACGCGGGAAAAGTGGTTTGCCTTTGTTAACTTGCGCTCCTACGGGTACGTGATGTTCATCATATAAACTATCCCATGTTTTGGCATGTTCATCAGTAATATTTAACTGCTTAAACATTTCCATAGGTGCTTCTGTTAAAAAGGGTTGTAACATAATAGCGATTTTTCGTAAAGATTCAACAAGTTGCGCCATGACATAACCGAGAGCTTCTTTTTTATTTTCATCACGCGCTAAAACCCATGGTTCTGTTTCATCAATATATTTATTCGTTCGATTAATCAACTGCCAAATCGTCGTTAAAGCGACAGAAAACTGCATCTGATCTAGAGCTGTTTCAACATTTGTAACAGTTTCCTTAACAACTGCTTCAAGTTGCTCATCATACGGTGTAACACTCGCTTTATATGCAGGAATTTCACCAGCGAAATATTGTTGGATCATTGACACCGTTCGATTGAGCAGATTTCCTAAATCGTTTGCTAAATCAAAATTTATTCGCTCAACAAACCCCTCCGGTGTAAATACACCATCCTGCCCAAACGGAACTTCACGGAGTAAATAATAGCGTAAAGCATCTAAGCCATAACGATCAATTAAAACGTCTGGGTCGATCACATTTCCTTTTGACTTTGACATTTTACCATCTTTCATTAAAATCCAACCGTGTGCATACACTTGTTTTGGTAATGGTAAATCTAAAGCCATTAAAATAATCGGCCAGTAAATGGAATGGAAACGGACGATCTCTTTGGCCATTAAATGAACATCTGCTGGCCAATATTTCTTAAAGTTACTATCATCATCAGTTCCGTACCCTAAAGCTGTAATATAGTTTGTTAAGGCATCAATCCATACATAGACAACATGTTTAGGATTGTCGGGAACTTTAATTCCCCAATCAAAAGTCGTTCGAGAAACGGCTAAATCTTCTAAACCCGGCTTTAAAAAGTTATTAAGCATTTCATTTTTACGACTTTCAGGTTGAATGAATTGTGGGTTGTCTTCGTAAAACTGAATTAAGCGATCAGCATATTTACTCATTCGGAAAAAATATGATTCTTCTTTTACTTTGTCGACATTTTTCCCACAATCAGGGCAACATCCATCATCAAGTTGCCGGTCTGTGAAAAAGGCTTCACATGATATACAATACCAACCTTCATATTCATCTAAATAAATATCACCTTGTTCAAGTAACTGGGTGAAAATTTTTTGGACAACTTTTTTATGTCGCTCTTCAGTCGTTCGTATAAAATCATCATGCGTTATTTTTAATTTTTTCCATAACTTTTGAATGCGAGCAACGATCTCATCTAAATATACTTGTGGACTTTTGCCCGCTTCTTTGGCGGCCTGCTCAATTTTTTGACCATGTTCATCGGTTCCTGTCAAATATCTGACATCAAACCCTCGCATTCGCTTATAGCGAGCAATCGCATCACCAGCAACGGTTGTATATGCATGACCGATATGTAAATCACCACTTGGGTAATAAATCGGGGTCGTTAAATAAAATGTTTTTTTATCATTTGCCATCATTTTTCCTCCTGTATCGATGAGTAGACTCTTTCCCTATATATTGTAGCTATTTTACGATATTTTTTCCATTTGTATTTAAATTAAAAACAATGAATAGTGACACTTCATGAGTAATCAATCATTTTATAAATATATTTAAACATTAGCATTGATTGTCATTTCAATGATCCTTTGAAATAATTGATAAATTTCATAACTTTAGAACAGATCATTAGCGATGATACATTTGATAAACATCTCTTGGACCCATTTGACGATCTTTAGCGACGTTTTTTACCGCTTCTTTTGTCGTTAAATGTTCTGTTTCTTTATAATGGTTCACATGTTCAACAACAGAAAAGGGGCTCCACCATAGCGATTGTTCATTACTTTCAGCTTGCTCACTTCCTGATACGATCAGACAACACTCACCTTTAATGTCATTTGTTTTTAACCAACGATTAACTTCTGAAGCCTTGCCACGAATATATGTTTCGAATTGTTTGGTCAATTCACGGGCAATGACTATTTGTCGATTGCCTAACTCATGATAAATGGTTGCGACCGTATTTTTGATACGAAAAGGTGATTCATAAAAAATGATTGTTTCTAATTGGTTTTTTAATGCTGCTAATATGTCGCGCTTCGCTTTTTGCTTACGAGGTAAAAAGCCATAAAATAAAAAATGATCGGTTGGTAAGCCAGAGCCAATTAATGCTGTTAATGCTGCATTTGCTCCTGGCAATACAATAATTGCTATTTCAGCAGCAATCGCTCGTTGAATGAGTATGTGTCCAGGATCTGAGATTCCCGGCATCCCTGCATCACTCACAAGCGCTATATGTTCACCATTGACTAATTGATCGATTAATTGATCTGATC
>DATGTA010000076.1:0-3427 GCA_035302085.1 Bacillota bacterium | reverse complement strand
TGCAACCTTTTGCAAATCTTCGTTATTTTTTTCGTGTGAAAGGAGGTTTTGGTCGTTTGTGCTATCATAAATGACTAAAAAATCTTTTACAAGATCCCCCATAAAATTCCCCTTTCTCAATTCTCATTAGGTATATAATATTAATCCCAATTGTATCTCGTATGAAAAAATAGTCAATATTACATAAATATGTTTTGCAAAACAATCATCTAGTTCTATTATTAACAAAAATCAATTACATTATTATGGGGAAGTATAGGTAATTAAATGAATTTCAGAATTTAAAATTAAAATAAAAACATACGAAAATTATGCATGCTTGGCATGAAAATACTATGGAAAATTAACTCAACAATGATCATGACATATTCAAGTGATTGCGGAATAAACGGGTATAAAATATTTCGTTATGCAATGTCAGTTAAAATAATGCTTTATGAAACAGGCTCATATGTGGTATTTTTAATATACGTTTTATAAAAAAGTTGTTGCTAGATTGTGCATATGAATGAACGAAGACAAAGGAGATGGCATAATGGGTAAACAAAAAGTAGGGGTCATATTTGGTGGGAAATCGTCTGAACATGAGGTGTCGTTACAATCAGCAAAAAATATTATAGAGGCAATTGACCGATCAATGTTTGAGGTCGTTTTAATAGGGATTGATAAATCAGGAACATGGCACTTGTTTGAAGAATCATCATATTTGTTACATGCGAATGATCCTCAATTAATTCGCTTAAATACACCGATGGCACCGGTTATGTTGCCTTTTGGCGATGAAGGTGGTCAATTGCGCCATGATCAGACGGGTGAAGTGCTAATGAAGATTGATGTTGCTTTTCCTATCATCCATGGAACCTCAGGTGAAGATGGTCGGTTACAAGGTGTGTTACGGTTGGCAAATATACCATTTGTTGGGCCAGATGTGTTAAGCTCAGCGATTTGTATGGATAAAGATATTGCTAAACGATTGCTCAACTTAGCGAATATTAAGGTTGCCAAAGGTTTAACATTTCGCCGAACAGAATTAGAAACGATTAGTTATACAGACGTATCCCGTGAATTAGGAACAACACTTTTCATTAAACCTGCTAACCAAGGGTCATCTGTTGGGGTGAGTAAAACGACGACAAAAGAATCATTTGAAGCAGCTATTACTGAGGCGTTTAAATATGACCATAAATTAGTTGTTGAAGAGGCGATTAATGGTCGAGAAATTGAATGTTCTGTATTAGGTAATGAGGAACCAATTGTTTCCTTGCCAGGCGAAATTTTACCTCAAACTGAATTTTATTCTTATGAATCAAAATATATTGATGATGATGGAGCAGATTTACAAGTACCGGCGAAATTGTCTGATGAACTCGTTGAAAAAGTTCAACAAATTTGTTTAAAAGCTTATCAAACACTTGAATGTGAAGGGTTAGCTCGTGTGGATGTTTTTGTAACAGCAGATGATGAGGTTTATGTCAATGAAATAAATACGCTCCCTGGTTTTACAAAAATAAGTATGTATCCAAAGCTTTGGGAAGTTAGTGGCCTGTCATATATGGATTTAGTGACACGACTGATTAAGCTGGCATTGGAACGAAATGAGCGAGACCAATGGTTAAAAAGTTCTGTCGTCAATGGATATTAATGAATAAACGAGCGACCTGAATCAATTTAGGCGCTCGTTTGTTTTTGGATCATTTAACCTTTAAAAACAGTAAATTTATCTTCAACAGGAATACGTTCCTTTTTCTCCGGTGCTTCATCGAAATAACCTAAATGGAGAAAACCTACGATCTTTTCATTGTCGGCAATATTTAAAATTTCATTTACTTCCTCGTGGTAAATGTGTGGATTTGTTCGCCAAACAACCCCTAATTGGCGTTCCCAGGCGAGTAACCAAAAATTTTGTATCATTGTTGCTGTTGCGCCGAAGTTTTCATCCCATTGTTTTTGGGCTTCAGGTTCTTGCATGACGACAACTAAAAAGGCATTTGGTTCATTTAAAAATTGCTCTCGGTTTTCTTGCAAGTTTTCTGGATAAGTTGTAGCAATTTTTTTCGCAAATGTCGCTTTTTGATCATTGCTTACAAAAATAAAACGCCATGGTTGGCGCATCCCGTGAGTTGGTGCCCATATAGCATCTTCTAACAGTTCTTTAACAACTTCTGCGGTCACTTCTTTATCAGTATACCCTTTTTTGACTGCGCGTCTTTCGCGAATAACTTTCGCAAGCTGTGATTTGTTCTGTGTCATTTGTTGTTCCATGAACCGATAGTCTCCTTTATAAAAGTAATTATTGATAACTGTTATCAATCAAATTGTAACGGAGTCCTTGCTATTAAGCAAATAAAGATGTAATTTTATCATGTCGATAAAATTTAAGTATTAAAAGGTTATTTTTCTACTTGCATTTGTGAATCATTTCACTAATAATAGTAGGCATATCAATCAGCAAATTAAGAAAACGTTTCACTTATATGTGAAATATTTCACAAAGGAGAGGCAATCATTGATCAAATGGTTAAAACGAAAAGGTATTAGTTTGTCGGCGAGAGATTATTTTATTACAGCTTTAAGTTACATGGCGTTAGGATTATTTTCTTCATTAATTATTGGTTTAATTATTAAAACAGCTGGTGAACAAATTTTCATTAATTTTTCGCCGCAAGTTGCCGATGCATTAATGGAAATGGGCGAATTTGCGATGGACACGAAGATTATGGGTGGGGCTATTGGGGTCGCCATCGCCTATGGTTTAAAAGCTCCACCATTAGTTTTATTTTCTGCTCTTTTTGCCGGAGCATTTGGCGCTGAGTTAGGCGGACCTGCAGGCAGTTATGTCACAGCTTTACTAGCTACAGAATTTGGGAAAATTTTTTACGGGATGACACGTGTAGACATTATTGTTGCCCCGTTAATGACGATCGGGGCTGGCTTTTTAACGGGAATATTTATCGGACCTCCGATTCAAACGATGATGGCTTGGTTTGGCGAAACGATTAATTGGTCAACAACACAACATCCGTTTGTTATGGGAATACTAGTATCTGTTTTAATGGGTTGGGCGTTAACAGCACCCATTTCAAGTGCTGCTATTGCAATTATGTTATCTTTAGATGGCCTTGCAGCGGGAGCAGCGACGATTGGTTGCGCAGCGCAAATGATAGGTTTTGCAACGATTAGTTATCGTGAAAATGGTTTTGGTGGGTTTTTAGCCCAAGGCATTGGAACATCAATGTTACAAGTGCCGAATATTATTAAAAATCCTCTCATCTTAATCCCACCGACAATTGCCGGGGCTGTCTTGGCACCATTTGCAACCGTTTGGTTAAAAATGACGAGTAATATGGCGGGGGCTGGTATGGGAACGAGTGGTTTTGTTGGGCAAATTATGACGTTTGAAACGATGGGCTTTTCTATGTCTTTGTTT
>DATGTA010000075.1:0-3968 GCA_035302085.1 Bacillota bacterium | reverse complement strand
GAAGGCAACCAAATTGAGTCATTATATCATCTCGCATCAAAAGCAATTCCGAATTTGCCGAAAGAAAACATCTTTATTCGTAATCAATATTTAGAATACTTTGATGTTGCTCAAGCAAGTCAATCAACGAGTCATGATGATTATACACATCAGCAATCGATTAAACGTGATATCGAGCAAGATATTCAACGCCGCTTACAACAAATGCTTGGCTCAATTGTTGGTCTTGATAAGGTGATTGTCTCCGTAACAACTGACATAGATTTTACTCAAGAAAATCGTATCGAGGAACTTGTTGATCCTGTAGATATTGAAAACATGGAAGGATTACCCGTCAGCGTTGAAACGATCCAGGAGACATATACCGGTGGGACAGGCATAGGTGGAATTGTTGGGGCCGGTGATGAAGATATCCCTGGTTATGTAGGTGTTGATGAGGATGGCGATGGGGAATATGAACTCATTAAAGAAACTATTAACAATGAATTTAATCATATTCGTAGGGAAATTGTTGAGAGTCCGTATAAAGTGCGTGATATTGGGGTCCAAGTAGCCGTTGATAATGTCGTCGCTACCGATGGCACTGATGTCCAATACTTAACGGAACAAGAAATGGCATCGGTTGAAGAAGGGATCACTTCGATATTGAATTCAATGATTACAACTTCAATTGATAAAGATTATGGTGAGATCGATCCCGATGAAAAAGTGTCCATTACTTTCCATGAATTTACTGGAAAACAAGCACATGATACAACCCAGCAGTCATTAACAAAGAGCTCATTATGGTTATATATATTAATTGGTCTATTGCTGTTAGCTTTAATTGGCATTATTATCTTTATCATCTTACGTCGCCGCAAACAAGCTGACATTGTTATGGAAGAGACTTATGAGGAAGAAGCACCTGCTGAAGTTCCTGATCTGATGGAAGGTGAGATATCTGAAGAAGAAGTTCGCCGGAAGCAACTGGAAAAAATGGCTCGTGAAAACCCAGAAGAATTTACAAAATTGTTAAGAAGCTGGATCGCAGATGATTAGGAGGTTTTATAGTGGTACGTCAACGACAAAAGCTAACAGGAAAACAAAAAGCTGCGATTTTATTAATCTCCTTAGGACCTGATGTATCTGCTCAAATTTATAAACACTTAACAGATGAAGAAATCGAGCAATTAAGTTTAGAAATATCGGGTGTGCAAAAAGTTGATAATGAATTAAAAGAAACAATTGTTGATCAATTTCACCAAATTGCTCTAGCTCAAGATTATATTTCGCAAGGTGGAGTTGGCTATGCCAAAACGGTTTTAGAAAAAGCTTTTGGAAAACAAGAAGCATCATCAATTATTAATCGATTGACATCGTCATTACAAGTAAGACCGTTTGATTTTGCAAGAAAAGCTGACCCACAACAAGTGTTAAATTTCATTATAAATGAGCACCCACAAACGATTGCACTCGTTTTGTCTTATTTAGATCCCGAACAAGCGGGGCAAATTTTATCTGAACTACCGGAAAAGATGCAAGCAGAAGTTGCTAAGCGAATTGCGACGATGGATTCAACATCCCCAGAAATTATTAGTCAAGTCGAACAAGTGCTCGAGCGTAATTTAGCGACTTCACTGACGGAAGACTATACACAAACAGGTGGGATTGAATCAGTCGTTGAAGTTTTAAATGGGGTTGATCGAAGTACCGAGCGAACAATTCTTGATGCACTTGATGTAGAAGATCCGGAATTAGCTGAAGAAATTAAAAAGCGGATGTTCGTCTTTGAGGATATTGTTATTCTTGATAATCGAGCCATTCAACGTGTGATCCGTGAAGTTGATAATGAAGATTTACGCTTAGCTTTACGGGTGGCAAGTGATGAAGTAAAAGATATTGTCTTTAATAACATGTCCCAACGAATGGCTGAAACATTTAAAGAAGAAATGGAATATATGGGTCCCGTCCGATTACGAGATGTTGAAGAGGCGCAAACTCGCATCGTTGCTACGATTCGTCGCTTAGAAGATATTGGTGAGATTATCATCGCACGTGGTGGAGGTGACGACATCATTGTCTAAACTGTTTGAACGAACTGATCAGGCGACAAAGGTCATAAAAGTTAAATCAATCGATCAGTTTGTAAATGATGACGTTACTGAAAGGCAAATAGATCACACTGAGCAACTTACAACAGAAAAAAAGTCGTTACGTGAGCAAGTAAATGATTTAAAAAAAGAAGTTGCTACACTAGAAGCAAAAAAACAACAACACATTCAAGAGACAGAAGCCGAAATAAACGCTTTAAGAGAAGCATGGGCAACAGAAAAACAAACATATATTGATCAGGCGAATGAAAAAGGGTATCAAGCTGGTTTTGCTGAGGGTGAAAAAGCAAGCTTACAAAAATATACAGAACTTATTGAAGAAGCTAATCAAACGGTTCAATTAGCTCAGGATGATTATCAGGATATCATTAAGTCAAGTGAACCAATGATGATTAAACTTGCCGTTCATATGGCTGAAAAAATCATCCATCATCAACTATCAATTGATGAGGATTCCCTTCATCGAATAGTTGTCGATGTTTTGCAAGATTTAAGTGAGCAAGCAGAAGTAAAAATTTTCGCTTCACCAAAAGATTACGAACATTTGTTACGACAGAAAAAAGACTTTGAAAATTTATTATCAACATCAAGTAAATTGGCTATTTATGTGAATGAAGATCTTGAACCAGGAATGTGTAAAATTGAATATCCTTCAGGTAAAACCGATGCAAGTATTCAAACACAGTTAACAATGCTTGAAAGTGAATTGTTAAAGACTGTCATGGAGAAAGACGAATGAATATCACACAGTTAAAAAAGGTTATCGATCGTACAGTTCCTTATAAACGCTACGGAAAAGTTTTACGTGTTGTCGGATTAATGATTGAATCGATTGGGCCTGTCGCAAATATTGGTGAAGTTTGTTACATATATACAAAAAATAATGAAAAACCAATACTCGCTGAAGTCGTTGGTTTTAGTGAAAACAAACTTATTTTAATGCCATATTCAGAAGTAACTGAAATTGGTCCAGGCTGCCTTGTTGAAGCAACAGGCCATCCACTAACCGTTAAAGTAGGCAAACCATTAATTGGTCAAGTGATTAATGCGATGGGTCAGCGGCTTGATGAGAAACGATTGCATGATGAACAACTTAGTCATGTTTTAACCGAACGACAGCCTCCCAATCCACTAAGCCGACCAACGATTTCTGAACCGATTCAAGTCGGTATCATAGCGATTGACAGTTTACTAACCGTTGGTAAAGGCCAACGAGTTGGGATTTTTGCCGGAAGTGGTGTTGGTAAAAGCACTTTATTAGGAATGATTGCCCGAAACAGTAGTGCGGACATTAATGTTATTGCCTTAGTCGGTGAGCGTGGACGAGAAGTGCGAGAATTTGTTGAAAATGATCTTGGGGCAGACGGTTTAAAAAAATCAATCGTCATCGCCGCTACATCTGATCAACCGGCATTAATGCGAATTAAAGGTGCATTTACTGCAACAGCTATTAGTGAATATTTTCGCGATCGAGGTTATGATGTTAATTTACTGATGGACTCGGTCACTCGAATTGCAATGGCTCAACGGGAGATAGGTTTAGCGGTTGGTGAACCACCGACAACAAAAGGTTATACACCATCTGTATTTGCCACCTTACCGAAACTGTTAGAGCGAACAGGAACAAGTCGTCAAGGAACGATTACAGCCTTTTATACCGTTTCAGTCGATGGTGATGATATGAATGAACCGATTGCTGATGCGACACGCGGTATACTCGATGGTCACTTTATATTAGATCGGCGATTAGCTGAACGGGGCCAATATCCAGCGATTAATGTTCTCCAATCGGTTAGTCGGTTAATGAAAAATATTGTTGAGACGGATCATTTAGAAGTTGCCCAAAAAATCCGTGACTTACTGGCAACGTATGAA
>DATGTA010000074.1:0-2507 GCA_035302085.1 Bacillota bacterium | reverse complement strand
GCCGTGGGACAGACATTAAATTAGGTGAAGGTGTTAGGGAATTAGGTGGCTTAGCCGTTATTGGAACTGAACGTCATGAATCGCGAAGAATTGATAACCAGTTAAGAGGTCGTTCGGGACGTCAAGGAGATCCGGGAATGTCGCAGTTTTATTTATCGATGGAAGATGAATTGATGCGTCGTTTTGGCTCCGATAACTTGAAAAATATGATGGATCGTCTCGGCATGGACGATTCACAGCCTATTGAAAGTAAAATGGTTTCCCGTGCTGTTGAATCTGCGCAAAAACGTGTAGAAGGAAATAACTTCGATGCGCGAAAAACGATACTTTCTTATGACGATGTGTTACGAGAACAACGAGAAATTATTTATAAACAACGTTATGAAGTGATCAATTCCGAAGAAGGTGTCCGCGATATTATCGAAGGAATGATCGAATCGACGTTAAGACGTGTCATCGATTCACACAACCATGGTACGGATGAGGATGAACGTTTCGATACGAAAGCTATTATAGATTATATTCATGGCAATTTACTTGATAAAGATGACATTAGGGAAGAAAATATTGCAGGTTTAACCGCTGAGCAAATGTTTGAATTAATCATAGGTAAAGTTCGTCAAAAATATGACGAAAAAGAAGAAGAACTTTCACCCGAGCAAATGCGTGAATTCGAAAAAGTTATTGTCTTACGAACGGTTGATACGAAATGGATGGACCATATCGACCAAATGGATCAATTACGTCAAGGTATTCATTTACGAGCTTATGCTCAAGATGATCCGCTCCGTGAGTATCAAATGGAAGGTTTTGAAATGTTCGAAGCGATGATTGCAAGTATTGAAGAAGAAGTCGCAAGATATATTATGAAAGCACAAATAAGGGAAAATTTACAGCGTCAAGAAGTTGCCCAAAATACAAAAGCCGTTTCTGGTGGACAAAACGAACAACAACGTCGTCAACCGTATGTTCGTAAAAATACAGTTGGACGAAATGATCCGTGCCCATGTGGTAGTGGTCGTAAGTACAAAAGATGTTGTGGACGCTAAGCAAAAAGAACAATTATACAGGTGATATAAATGGAACTGATAGATATTAAACAAACATTAGATAAAACAGCTGTTCGATTACAAGATTTTAGGGGGTCTCTTTGACTTAGCTGGAAAAGAGGCGGAAATTGCTAAACTTGAAAAAAAGATGAGTGAAGCAAACTTTTGGGATGATCAAAAAAATGCGCAACAAACAATCAATGAAGTGAATCATTTAAAAAATTTAGTTGAATCCTTTACATCGTTAAACGAAGGGCTTGAAGAGGGGTTTGTTTTATATGAACTCATCCAAGTTGAAGCCGATCCGGATTTACAAGTAGAATTAGATGAACTTACTAAAAAACTTGAACAACAGGTTGCTCAATTTGAATTGCAAATGTTACTCAATGAACCGTATGATGCGAACAATGCCATTCTTGAATTACACCCTGGGGCGGGTGGTACAGAATCCCAAGATTTTGCGAGTATTTTATTAAGAATGTATCAACGCTGGGCAGAAAGTAAAAATTTCCAAGTTGACGTCTTAAATTATTTGCCTGGTGATGAAGCGGGTATTAAAAACGTCGCATTATTAATTAAAGGACATAATGCTTATGGATATTTAAAAGCTGAAAAAGGTGTGCATAGGCTCGTTCGTATCTCACCTTTCGATGCATCGGGAAGACGTCATACATCCTTTGTTTCCTGTGATGTGTCACCTGAACTAACAGATGATATTGACATTGATATTCGCAATGAAGATTTAAAAATTGACACGTATCGGTCAAGTGGTGCTGGTGGACAACATGTTAATACGACAGATTCAGCAGTAAGAATCACCCATTTACCGACAAATACTACAGTAACGTGTCAATCGGGGCGTTCTCAATTAAAAAATCGTGAAGATGCGATGAAAATGTTACGAGCAAGATTGTATCAATTAGAAATCGAACGCCAGCAAGAAGAACTTGCACAAATACGTGGTGAACAAAAGGAGATCGGTTGGGGGAGTCAAATCCGCTCATACATTCTTCACCCTTATTCAATGATAAAAGATCACCGGACAAATATTGAAGTTGGCAATGTTGATGCCGTACTTGATGGAGACATTGATCAATTTATCGACTCTTATTTACGTTCACAATTGAATTAACATAAAAGTTGCGGTAAAACAATGCTATTTCCAGTCAGTCACAAAATTGTCAAAAGTTGCCATTAAGCTTATTAAATCAAACAAATTTCGCTCATTTACTACATTTGTCACAAATTCGTCAGTTTAAATATGAGTAAAATGGGTTATAATTATACTAACACCATTAAGCAAATTTGTTAGGGGGACATAAACTTATGAAAAAGTGGTTATTAGCATTAGGATTAGGTTCAATTCTTGTTTTAGGAGCTTGTGGCGGTGGTGGCAGTGACGACGGCGGTGATACGAGTACTGGTGACGATACAGGTGATACATCAGTAGCCGCTGGA
>DATGTA010000073.1:0-3692 GCA_035302085.1 Bacillota bacterium | reverse complement strand
GCATCAATACCTGGTGTATCAATTAATGTTAAATTATTTGGTAAAACATTATTTTTTGTTGATAGCTCCACTAAATGAATATCAGTTTTATTCATGCAAAATTGTTTAATTTTCTCAAGGTCATAAGGCGCTTGATAGCGAACAATTTGTTGATTATTAAAATGCACGTACGCATCACCATTACCAGCCTTTATCTTCACGATATTGGCACTTGTTGGAATTGGGCTATTTGGCAATACTTCTGCTTGGAGCAATGTATTAATCATTGAAGATTTTCCTGCCGAAAAATGTCCGGCAAATGTTATGACAAATTCATTCGCTGTATATTTCTCATAAAGATCGATTAATTTTTTTAACAATTGGTCATTTCCATGACGCTCGATCACATGATAAAGATTTGTTAATGGTCGGTTAAACGACGTTGGATTTTTTGTTAACGCACTCACTTTGTCATTGTTCCTTTCTCGATAAGCTTGACAAACGAAACCTTTAAAAACTGCTTGAATACAATTTTTAAAGGTTAAACGATTGATTTAATTTTGAAACTTTATTCGATCGTTCGATAGTCACTACCGTAGTATAAAATGGGATCACCGGCAAATATTTCTAAATCATTAACTTCCCCAAAGAAAATCAGATGATCACCAACTTTTGTTGATTCAACGACATGACAGGTTAAATGAGTTAAACAATCTTTCAGGACTGGGATACCTTTTTTATATGTGAACATTTCCTGATTACCATATTCATCTTCACTTGCAAATAATTGTGAAATATCTTGCTGGTCATTGCGTAAAAAGCTGACACCAAACTTGTTTGTTTGTGGTAAAAGGTTGTACATGGCTGCTTGCTCACCGATTGACACCGCAACAATTTTTGGTTGTAAAGAAATTGACATAAATGCATTGACGGTCATCCCAATAACATTTCCTTCATGTACACTCGTCACGACGGTAATGCCTGTTGCAAATTGACTCATTGCTTTTCGAAACATCCGATCATCTACCATATATAAAGGCCTCTCCTTCTCGAACATTCTCTCACAAGAATATCACGACTCGATAAAAAATAACATCAAGTTGCTTTTAAGTTCTTAGACCGGGTATATGCCGTGTTTTCGTTCGGTAAATTGGACATTTTTCGCTTCATAAATGTCATAACGTTTCTTAAGCTCATGCCGTAACTTATCCGGTTCAATAATATCATCAATAATCAGTTCAGAAGCTAATTGATAAATATCAATATCTTCCTGGTATTCTTCGTGTTTTTGTTGGATAAATTGTGCACGCTCATCTTCAGGTAGTTCAGCAATTTTATTGGCATATACTGCATTAACCGCCGCCTCTGGTCCCATGACAGCAATTTGTGCGGTTGGTAAAGCTAATGTACAATCTGGTTCAAAAGCCGGCCCTGCCATCGCATAAAGCCCTGCTCCATACGCTTTACGAACAACAACGGAAATTTTTGGAACGGTTGCTTCACTCATCATCGCCAACATTTTAGCTCCATGGCGAATAATTCCGGCTCGTTCGACAGCTGTGCCGATCATAAACCCAGGAATATCCATTAAAAATAATAATGGAATATTAAAGGCATCACAGAGCTGGATAAATTTAGCAGCTTTATCAGCCGAGTCAGGGAAAAGGACTCCACCTTTTACCCGTGGTTGATTGGCAATAATGCCAACTGAACGTCCTTCAATTCTTGCTAAACCAGTAATGATCTCAGGCGCAAATAACTTTTTAATTTCACAAAATGAGTTTTCATCAATTAAACGATCGATCAATTCATACATGTCAAAAGGTGCGTTCTGATTCTCTGGTATAATCTCGGCTATTGATTTTTCAAATGAAGCAACTGACTGACTGTCGACAACTTCAGGCTTTTCTCTGAAGTTCGCAGGAAAATATGTTAAATAATGCTGAGCAAATTTAATAGCCTCTTCTTCCGATTGAACGAGCACATCACCACATCCAGAAACCGTGCAATGCATTCTCGCTCCACCCATTTCTTCTAAAGATACTTTTTCACCGATAACCATTTCTGCCATCCGTGGTGAGCCAAGATACATTGAAGCATTCCCTTCAACCATGACAACAATATCGCAAAAAGCTGGTATGTAAGCTCCACCTGCTGCAGAAGGACCAAATAGTAGACAAATTTGTGGAACACGTCCTGACAATTTAATCTGATTATGAAAAATTCGTCCGGCCCCCCGACGTCCTGGAAACATTTCAATTTGATCAGTAATTCTTGCCCCTGCCGAATCAACTAAATAGAGCATCGGAATTTCTAAGTTTAATGCTGTTTCTTGGATGCGGATCATTTTTTCTACCGTATGTTTGCCCCAAGAACCTGCTTTAACAGTAGAGTCATTCGCTAAGACACAAACATTTTGTCCATTAATTTTTCCAATTCCCGTAACAACCCCATCTGAAGGTAATTCATCATCCGCACAGTTAGCAAAAAAAGCATCTTCTATATCAAGGTCCTCATCAAAAAGCATTTGTAAACGTTCACGCACAAAAAGCTTTCCCCGAGTTTCATTACGCTCATGATACTTTTTGTGACCGCCTTGTTTAATTTTTTCAATACGCTGATTTAATTCATTCATATAATCCATTATTAGTCACCATCCCTTATTGACCATTGTAATTCGGTTGTCGTTTTTCCTTAAATGCTTGTAATCCTTCTAAGCGATCTTCTGTTGTCAGTGTTTGTTGATAAGCTAAATGTTCGATCATTAACCCTGTTTCTAAATCGGTTTGTAAACCGTGATCGATCGCTAGCTTTGCTTGTCTTAAAGCAATTGGTCCATTAGCTGTCATTTGTTTAGCAATCGTTAATGCTTGTTCAACAGCATTCTCAGCTAAATATTCCACAATTCCTATATCAAAAGCTTCTTTTCCACTTATTCGAGCGGCTGTATAAATGAGCCGTTTTGCTTGACCAACACCGATTAGGCGGGCTAGGCGTTGTGTACCACCAGCCCCAGGAATGATTGCTAATGCTGTTTCAGTTAATCCAAGGGATATATTTTCCTGAGCCACTCGTAAATCACAAGCAAGCGCTAATTCCAAACCACCACCAAAAGCAGCACCATTCAATGCAGCGATTGTTGGCATCGGTAATTCAGCTACATTTGTGATCGTTTGGCCTATCATTTTTACCGTTTCGAGTGCTTCTTTTTCATTCATTGTTTCACGTTCTTTTAAATCAGCACCCGCACAGAACACTTTTTGACCCACACCCGTTAAAATTGTGCAAACAATACTTTCATTCGTCTTGAGATGATTTAAAATGTTATTTAACTCATCCAACAGTTGCAAAGATAATGCATTAGCTGCTTTTGGCCGATTCAATGTAATGAGGGCAATTTTGTCAGAAATAAATTCATAAGTAACGACTTGTGACAAATCGAACCATCCTTTCTGTTAAAAAATATACAAAATGCTCACCTAAAAATGAAGGTGAGCATTCATTAATCATTACTCGATCGTTGCAATGACATCGCCTTCGTTAACAAAGTCACCTTCAGCAACTTTAATTTCTTTAACGACACCATTTTGTTCAGTTGCAAGAGGAATTTCCATTTTCATGGATTCTAATATAACAATATCTTGTCCACTTGTAACATCATCGCCTTCATTGACGACAATCTTCCAAACACTTCCTGCCATACTCGCTTTTAC
>DATGTA010000072.1:0-3751 GCA_035302085.1 Bacillota bacterium | reverse complement strand
TGCTAAATTTTCTTGAATATGTTTATAGGGAAATTCCTCACTCAAAATATATTCGGCAACACTATATGCCCGCTCTTGAGCGAGTTGTAAATTGTACAAGTATGAGCCATCACGATCGGTATGGCCTTCAATAATAATTTCTGCAATATAATCGGCATAACCACTGGCAAATAAAACATCTAAATAAAGTGGAACAAACTCATCTAAAAATTGAAAAGAGTTTTCCTTTAAATCAGCATCATCATAGGAAAACAATATTTCAGTATCAAAAATAATTGCTCCTGTTTGTTCATCAACTTCAATACCATACGTTGATTCGGTAAACGTATCTCTTAATTCCTCGATTAACTTAGCACGTACTCCCATAATTTGATCAAGTGTTTCTTTCATTTCTTTAATTTGCAAGGATTTAATAATCATCATCGTTAAAAAAATTAAAATAAAGCAGAGTAAAATTGTCGTCAATAAATCTGTAAACGATGGCCAAAATTTCCCATCTGTTGGTTCATCATCTAATAATCGAGCATACTTATGATTCATATTACTTCACCTGCTGATCTATAATTAAAAATTGCGGAAATTTATCTTTCATTGCGCCTCATCCACTCTTCATCCCATACAATATTCATCCATTTCGCCCGACTTGATCGATTGGTTGCTGGGCCACTACCCGTTGTTCAGTGGCATGCATATGTTGATTAAGTGATCGAACATTATTTTCCAGTAATTGAACGATCTGTTGGAATGACCGTGATTGTTCCTGGTTAAGTTGTTCCTGTAAACGACGGATATTCATAAATTCATTGGCCATTTGATCAGCGGTTTGTTTCGTTGAATGATTTAATTGGTCGCCAATATGTTGGAGCTTGTCACCTAAAGAATATTCCACCCGCTCAGCATATTCTTCTAACGTTTGTTGGAGGCGATTAACTGCTAATTCAAGGGTTTGTTCTTTTTCATAAAAGGAGTCATTAAACTGTCCGACCGTTCGGCCAATCGTTTGTAAAAGTTGGTTGTTCTCACGAGCAATTTGTTCAAACGATCCTTTCGCTTGTTTCAATTGTTGATCAAATGCAACGGACTCAATGTGATGATTGCGTAAGTGTTCATGAAATGTTTCATTAAAATGTTTTAATTCATGGAAACGATCATCCATTAACTGTTTATGTGTTGTATATGCTTGCGAAACTTCTTGTAAAGCTTCGGGTAAATAAAAAAGTGATTCATCAAGACGATCAAATTGTTTAGCTAAATCGTAAACATATTGCCCCACATTTTCTAAACGTTTACTCACATCATCGCCAAATAATCGTTTAAATTCATTATTATGTAATTTTATTTCCTCTGCTACCTCGCCTAACGAGCGATTCACTGTCGTTAACTGACGTTCGATACTTTTCTGATGATCCAATAAAGATGTTGAAAACTGTTTCATATTTTCTACTGTCGCTTCAATTTGTTCCCCGATTCTTTCCTGTGATTCAGTCGTTTTTTCAACATTAACAAATGTTTGCTCTAATCTGCTCGCAATATATTCGTTACGTTCATCAACACCTTTAAAATAATTAATAAGAGATGCAAAGTTTTCATTCATCGTATCAGTTCCTTTTTGGAAAGCTGTTGTGTTTTTTTCCATTTGTTGAAACAATGTTTGAAATTGGATAAGATTTTCTGATAATCCTTCATTAAAAATCGCTAAATCTTTTGCAGATTGCTGTAAACCTGACGTGTAATCTTTAAAGCCAGTGAATGATGAAACAATTTCATTCATGGAACGTTCATTTGTTTCATGCAATTGGTCAATCGATTGTTGAACACCTTCTGTTACTTCGATTAACCGACCAAAGCCATGTTGTTGTTCTTTTGCAAAGACTGATTCGACCGATAACATTAAATCGGTCAATAAATATTCCGTATTAAATATTCTTATTAAAAGGGTAATGATTAAAGAGGTACTCATGCCGATAATACTCGTATAAAAAGCAACATCAATCCCTGATAAAACTTGGACAATATGTTCAACAAGTTCCTCACCTTCTGTTTGAATCGCTCCTAAAGAAATTGTCAAGCCGATAAATGTGCCGAGGACACCTAATAAAATAAATATTGAAATGGTTGCCCGAATCATTTTCATTAAACTAACGACGGGTATATGAAAGACTTTCCATTTTGAAAACTGCTCCTGAATAAATGTCTCAACAGGAATATGTTGATTCGTCCCGTCATGATAACGGTGCACCATCGTTTGTAATGGCTCAATATCTAGTCGTTTAGTTGATTTAACGTAGTTGTTTAAACGTTTCACTCTGAAATAAAGGGCTAAATGAATAATGACTGTTAGAAAAAAACCTGCAATTAATAAGGTAAAAATTAAGCGAATCAATGAATAATCAAGCATAGCTTGTACTTTTTCTTCAGTTGTGAATAAATTTAACAGCATCTCAAGCATTGAAAAATCTCCCTCACTTATGGTAACAACTCATAGTCTCTTTGTTTATACATATTCAAGTAACCTTTCGTTCATGTGTGGAAAATTAATGCTATCTTAAATAGGGCAATTATTTATAGATTTTTCAACTTAGAATAAAATTAACACAAACAACATTCGAGCTTTATAGATGTGTACCTCTAAAAAGCTCGAATATTAATGATCAAAATACGGTCATCTTCAGTTTCATAGAACGTATGTTAATCTACGGAAATTTCAATGACTTCCCCACTATTCGCATCAACTTCAACTTCATATCTAACGCCATCTGATGTCACAATATCAATTTCAAAAATTTGCCGACCATGTTCTTGCTCAAGTTCTGCTTCAACGACTAACCCCGGGACGTTTTGGCGAGCAATTTGGATGGCGTCCTCCATGAGCAATTGCTGTCGCTCAAGGGGCATTTGTTGTCCAGCAGGCATTGGATGATATTGTGGAAATTGATTCATCGGTTGTCGCTGTTGCTGATAGTAAAAATTAGGATTATACATAATTAATGCTCCTCTACATATATGATTAATCTTTATATTATTATTCAATTGCTAGGCAAAAGGTGATTGCCATTTAAGACGAACTTTTATTTGAATAGTTTCATAAAATAGATTGATATTTTACAAAAACGAATGAAAGCAACGTCTATTTTATAAATTTTTGTTCGAGGCTACGAAGCATATGACTTCTAAAACACTTATACAACTTTTCAACATCATACTAAAAGATATTTTAAAACCTTCTTTGACTTGTCGCTGCAACAAGCTAAAAGTGCTTTTAGTTTCAAATAAACTAATCATGTGAGATTATAAGGGTAATAGCTTTTATATTTTAAAAATAAAAGGAGGCTAAATGTGAATTATAAAAGATTGTTTTTTCTATTGATCATGATTGGATTAATCACTACACTTTTAAGTTGTCAAAATCAACAACCTACTGACGAGGAAACAACAACAACTGATGACAGTGAACAAACAACTAAAAGTGAGCAAACAGAAGATTCATCCGATGATGTTGAATATAAAGACGAACTTAATATCGCCATCACTGCCCAACCCCCAACACTGGACCCAAGTATGACCGTCTCGCAAGTTGCTTTAAATGCTGCGAGTAATATTTTTGAAACATTATTTACGTTAACCGAACAATATGAACCCGTACCAATGTTAGCAGACTCAGTTGATATAAGTGATGATGGTAAGCAATATACGATTAAATTAAGAGAAGATATTGAATTTCATAATGGAAAAGAAATGACTTCAGAAGACG
>DATGTA010000071.1:0-8799 GCA_035302085.1 Bacillota bacterium | reverse complement strand
AAGTTTTTCCAAATGATTAGCCCATTTTTACCATTCACATATGCCGTCGGATTGATGCGGGAAGCTGTTGGTGGGATCGTTTGGAGTAACGTCGCCATAAACATAGGAGTACTTGCTCTTATTGGTACAATTGCGCTCGTTTTAGGGGCACTTTTAAAACGAATCATTAATGAATTAGCTGAGAAATTTTTAGGTGAATCGGAGGATTCCGGTATTTTTCATTAAAGTTACTCCACATAAGTTATAAGTATACAAAAATTCTCTATCTCATAATATAGATAGAGATTTTTGTATTTTACTATTGTTTTCGTTATTTAAGACGATTATACTGAAACATAACGCATACAATTATATAGATGCAGATGAAAGAAGCAGGTGAGCGAATGAATGAAGAATTATTTCTTCACCAATTGTCCATTCAACTTAAAAATTTACCAGAAGAAGATGTTGCAGAAATTATTGCGGATTATGAGGATTATTTTGCTAAAGCACGTGCAAACGGATTATCTGATGAAGAGGCTATTGAAAATCTAGGTACGCCACGTGAAATTGTACAAGATATTTTAACGACGCGAAAACGAGAAACATCAACTCAAACTAACTCACGTTCAGTATTACTTGCGATTGCACTCATTTTCTTTAACTTGGTCATTGTACTTGGTCCAGTCATTGGCTTAATCGGTGCTTACGTTGGGTTGCTGGTAGGAGTCGTTGCTTTTATTATTGCGCCAATTTTTACAATCGTGAAAGTCTTTGTTTTTAACGGCGCTTTATTCGAAATGTTCGTATCATTTTTATTATGTGGCATAGGTGTTTTAATCGTGCCTTATTTTAAACTCGGTGCTGAAATTGGCTACGACTTATTGCGCAAATACTACCGGTGGAACATCGCTATTGTAAAGGGTGAAAACACATGAGAAAGTTCGGAGTTTTATTAATAGTTATTGGACTTATTGGAATGATTTTCACAGCCAAATCATTTTTCGCCCGTCAGACACTTAGTGATGCCCAAAGCTATCCGAGTGAACGAATTGAGCAAATCATTATTGACAGTAATTATGCAGACGTCAAAGTTTTACCGACAGATGAAAATAATATTATCGTTACGCTTGAAGGGGATGTCAAAGAAGAAGGAAAACGTTCAGTTGCGGAAATAGTTTCGGTCAATGAAAATGCTGGAAAACTTTATATCGATGCGACTAGATCGTGGTTTTTAAATATTTCCTTTTTTAATTTTAAACTTCATGATCGTGAAGACTTAACGATTTATTTACCAGAAAAATATTATGAACGAATGACGATTACTAATGATGTAGGTAAAACAACCGTTAATGATGTAACGATTGATCAACTCGTCGTAGAAAACTCTGTCGCCAATACAATCATAGAAAATGTCAAAGCGAAAATGATCACAGCGGAGAACAACGTTGGTAATATAACGCTGACTAATAATATAGGGAAAATTTATGCGGAGAATGATGTAGGGAATATTTCAGTAGGGATGGTCGAGATAAACGATGATCTGACATTTAAAGCAAATGTCGGAAAAATTGAATTGTTAATTCCGGACATCACAAATGATATTACTTTTAAGGCGAATACATCACTTGGATCAGTGAAAATTTTTGGGGAAAATGGAAGTTTTATTAATAAATTTGCTGAGCATATTGTATCAATGACGACAGATATCGGCAATATTACCGTTGATGTGCAATAATTTGGTATGATTATTGTTAGAGTTATTAACCAATCGCCTGCTATTTGCATCAGGTGACAAATATATTAAGAAAATTTCTGAAAATCGGAAAATTTTTGATAAATCATGCTATAATAAGAATTATATCATGATTAAAAGGGGAAAAGTGAATATGAGAAGAGTTTCGATCTTGTTAATGGCTTTATTTTTGTTTTTATTTTTAGCTGCATGTGGTCAATCTAAAAAGGTTTATGAACTGGAAGAAAGTGGCGTTCAATCAACAGTGACATTTAAGCATAAAGATGATGAAATTACCGAACAAACATCAGAAAGCATTATTCCTTACGATATGCTTGGTGTCTCATCAAAAGAAGAAGCAGAAGGTATATTTGACCTCATGGGGGATGAGATGGACAATCTTTCAGGCATTTCATTTGATATCAAATACAAAAAAGACGAACTTATTCAGAAGGTCGTCGTAGATTATGAGAAAGCTGACTTTGGTGAAATGTTTGATTTTGCTTCTATGTTTACTAATGAAGAACTTGGACAAACAACTAGTATGGAAGAAATGGATAAAATGTTAAAAGATCAAGGTTACCAAGAAAAATAATTGTCTTCGCCTGGGCGAATATTTTAGCTAAACGTTTATGATAATTTAGCAATTGGAAAAATGAATGATTTTATCAAATTTTATTTAAAACAAAAATACAATATGGTATTGCCTTATGGGGAATCACCATATATAAAACTCCTGTCTAAAATAGTCAGGAGTTTTTCTTAATAACATATCAGTTAACGACACCATTGGAAAACGTATTTTTTATTTGCTAAGTGTATCGTACACATGTTTAATGAGAGAAACTTTTTATTCAACATATTTTTTCAAGGCGAGGACAGCATTATGGCCACCGAAGCCAAAGCCATTTGATAATGCATAATGTATATCACGTTTAATGGCTTCATTAGGCACATAGTTTAAATCACATGCTGGATCAGGATAATCTAAATTAATGGTCGGTGTAACGATATTTTCTTGTAAACTTTTGAGTGTTACAATTGTTTCCACACCACCCGCTGCACCAAAGAGGTGGCCGATCATTGATTTAGTTGAGCTAACGACTAAATCTTTTGCATGGTTTCCAAAAACTTCTTTGATCGCTTTCGTTTCGGAAATGTCTCCTTCAGGTGTGCTCGTCCCATGTGCGTTAATGTAATCTATTGCATCATTTTGGATGTTCGCTTGGTCGATTGCTAATTGCATGGCACGGGCTGCACCTTTTGGGTCAGGTGATGTCATATGATAGGCATCAGTTGTCGCACCGTAACCAACAATCTCACCCAAAATAGTTGCTCCTCTTTCTTTAGCGTGTTCGTAGGCCTCAAGGAACAAAACACCAGCACCTTCGCCCATGACAAATCCATCCCGCTGTTGATCGAATGGACGGCTTGCTTGTTTTGGTGCTTCGTTGTTCGTTGACATGGCACGCATGCGGGAAAAGCCTGCATAAGCTAAGGCGTTCATCATTGCTTCAGTACCACCAGCTAATATGGCATCGGAATACCCGTGCATAATATTTAAATATGCTTCACCAATGGCTTGATTGCCTGTTGCACATGCTGACATGGGGGCAAAGCTTGGCCCTTTAAAACCAGTATCAATAGCAACGATTCCACTTGCCATATTATTAATCATCATCGGTACTAAAAATGGTGATACACGACGGGGGCCACGCTCGATAAATGTTTGATGATTTTCTAGCAATGTATCCATCCCACCAGCGCCTGTTCCAATGTAAACTCCGACACGCTCTTTATTGATCTTATTCAAGTTAACATTTGCAGATTTCAGGGCTTGCATAGCTGCAACATAACCGTATTGGATAAAAAGGTCATATCGTTTTTGATCACGTCGAGAGATATATTCATTCGGATCAAAATCGACAATAGGGGCACCAATTTGGGTAGGGATGTCCGTATAAGTATCATAATCAATTTTTTTGATGGCAGAAACACCAGCTTGTACGTTTTCCCACAAGTCATTGACATTATTTCCTAGCGGTGATACGACACCATAACCTGTAACAACAACTCTACGTTTCATATGAACTTGCTCCCTTATTGATTGTTCATTAATTTTCAATTTGTCATAACAGTAATTTTGATTGTTGGATAAATTGTATCATAATATAACATAAAAATTTATCAATTAGCTGAGAAAAACGTGGATTTAAATGATTAGTTGAATCAATGTTATTTGCATTTGGAATGAAGATACCCTTTACAAATATGAATAATGATCGATGCGTCATTGATTAAAAGAAACATTCTAGGTTAACTATCAATATTTTCTAAAATATTGCGCTTTAAAGTGATTAAAATAGTGAAAAGGAATTGACACCAGCCATTGTAAGCGCTATCATTAACTTATAAATTATAACATATGTTATTCATTACTTGCATAAATTTTAAAAGAAACAGCGCAATTTATATTAAAATATATTCCACCCTATGTAGCATTGACGCCTACTAAAAACATGTCGCATTAAATGGTGTCTAAAACAAATTTTAAAAAGGGGGTTAATTTAAGTGTTTAAAAGAAAATGGCTTTTACTCATTGTTATCTTGTTTGGTGGATTTTTGTTGTTGAATGCATGTGCTGGGGATGCAGAAGAACCTGTTGAGGAAGCATCGACAGAAGAATCTGATGCTGAGGCGGATGAACAAGAAGCAGAAGAAACTGAAGAAGCTACAGAAAGTGACACAGCTGATGAAAGTGGTGGGGAGTTACATTTTGCCTTTAATGCTCAACCACCAACATTGGATCCGACGGGAACAACGGCGACGGCAACAAGAGATATGATTCGTAATGTGTTTGAACAACTTGTCACGTTTGATAGTCAAATGGAAGTTCAACCGATGTTAGCTGAGTCGTTTGAAATTAATGAAGAAAATAATCAAGTCATTTTTGAATTACGTGAAGGTGTTTTATTCCATAATGATAAAGAAATGACATCAGAAGACGTTGTCGCCTCAATGGAACGGTGGGCTGAACAGTCAGCACAGGCGAAGTCTTTCTTAGAAGGAGTGACGTTTGAGGCGGATGGTGATTATACGGTAATTGCACAATTGGAAAAAATTGGTGGAATTGATATGTTTATTTTTGCCGATTTAACACAAATTGCAGCGATTATGCCAAAAGAAGTCGTTGAAGAAACAGGTGATGAACTACTGACAGATCTTGTCGGCACAGGACCATATAAGTTTGTTGAATGGGCACAAGATCAGCATATTTTACTTGAGCGGTTTGATGATTATCAAGGGCTTGATGAGCCAACAGACGGTTTGACCGGGAAAAAAGAGGCATATGCTGATAAGATTTATTTTCATGTCGTAACAGATCCTTCCACACGTGTGGCTGGCTTACAATCTGGGGAATATCAGATCGCTAACTTTTTACCCCAAGATAGTGCTGATCGACTCAGTCAAGACGATAACATTGTGACTCGGCCTGAAATAAATTCAATTCCTGGATTTGTTTTTAATAAGAAAGAGGGTATTTTTAGTGATCAACGGATGCGTCAAGCGTTTGCAGCTGCTTTAAACTTGGAAGAAGTTTTACATGCATCTTACGGCAGTGAAGAGTTTTATGAATTAAGTCATGAATTAATGCTCGAAGGAACGGCATGGTATACGGATGCAGGAAAAGAAACGTACAATGAACAGGATCATGAAAAAGCACAACAGTTAATGGATGAAGCAGGCTATGATGGTGAAGAAATTCATATTTTGACATCTCGTGAATATGAAGATTATTACACATTTGCGGTCGTCGCTCAAGAACAGCTAAAAGAAATTGGCATGAATATTGAAGTTGATGTTTATGATTGGTCGACTGTTTTAGAAAAACGTGAAGAACCTGATGAATATGATATTTTCATTAGTGGATGGGGAATTCGACCGACACCGATTCAATATCCATTTTTAGATTCTCGAGCAGAATGGCCAGGGTTGACAGATAGTCCAGAAATTGATGCGCTTATTGATGATATTCAAGCAACAACCGATGAAGAAGCACAAAAAGAATTAGTGGCTGAACTTCAAGCGGAGGTTTGGGACTATTTGCCAATTTTAAAGCCTGGTAATAAAATAGATCTATTAGGCCACCGCACATCGATCGATGGATTAGAAACATTAGTCGGACCAATTTTATATAATATTTCATTAGATGAATAATGCCAATAGCGAGCTTGATATTCTGATTCTATCTTGATCTGAAATGAGATCAAACGATGAGGAATACATGTGGTTTAAATAAATTAATAGTGGGTGGTGTCTTTTACAGACGACTAACAGCCCGATATTCTTGTAGATAATGCAACGTACTTGTACGTTGATAAGTATTCGCATCAACTCGAGTCATCCAATATGATGTTCATAACTTTGAAATTACTTTTAAATATGAAGTTCATTGACAAAATAAAAGGGGAGGTTGCTCATCTTCAATAAACTTCCCCTTATTAAATGTTTTAACAAGGAGAGATGTCGATGGCAGATTATCATTCAATGAATATTGCTCTAACAGGTGATAGCATTATTGCCCGAAAAATTTCTGTTCATAAAGATCTCGCAACAAGGCAATTATATGATCTTATTAAAAAAGCTGATGTATCATTTACAAATTTAGAAGTTTTGCCAAATGATTTTCAAGGCTATCCAGCTGCTCGTAGTGATGGTGCTCATTTTGCTGCACATTCAAATGTTTTAGATGATTTACAAAAAATTGGTTTTAATTTGTTTTCTTGTGCGAACAATCATAGTTTAGATTATGGGATTGAAGGATTACTAGCCACGATGGAACAATTGGAAAAACGTGATATTTCCTATGCAGGGATTGGGAAAAATTTAACCGAAGCACGCATGCCTGTTTATTATGAAACTTCTGGTGGAACTGTTGCGATGCTTGCGGCTACATCGACATTTTTTATTGAGGATCAAGCAGGTGAAGCACGACCGGAAATGCGAGGACGTCCCGGCTCAAATCCACTCGCTTTTGATGTGGAATATCAACTCACCGCAGAGCAAATAGAAAATTTACGAGAAATTGATCGAGCTTTAGGCTTTGCAAAACATCGCCAAGAGTTTATTCATCTAGGCTTTCGTACAGCGGTTGAAGATGAAACGATTTTTCCGTTTGAAGATACTAATTTACGTGTAGCTAATACACTAGCAGCAAACTTTCACCTTGCCGATGAAGCGAAAGTTCATACAAAACCGAATGAGCGTGATCTTCAAGAAATTATTAAATGGATTAAAGAAGCACGTTCACGTTCAGATGTCGTTATGATGAGCTTACACGCCCATGAACAATCGATTTCTCGTGAACATCCTGCTGAATATATTGAAACATTTGCTAGAGCAGTTATTGATGCGGGAGCTGATATTGTTGTCATTCACGGCCCACATTTGTTACGTGGTATGGAAATCTATGAGGGAAAGCTAATATTTTATAGTTTAGGAAACTTTATTGGACACAATGAACTCGTTTATAAATTACCTGAAGATTCATATAAGCGGTTTGGTGTCGCTTCATCTGAAACGCCAGGTGTTATTTTCGATAAACGAAGTGATGGAGGCAAGAAAGGTTTTCCAAGCAACCATTTGTACTGGCAGTCAGTTGTCCCAGTTTGCCAGTTTGATGCCGGTCAATTACAATCCGTAAAATTATATCCCATTGTTTTAACGAATGGAAAACAGCCACATTACCGGGGACGTCCTTTTCTAGCATCCGGGGAAACGGGTAGGAAAATAATGGATAAATTTTCTGAATTATCACGTGAATATGGAACAAAAATTACTTGCAATAACGATGGAGTAGCAGTTGTGAAAGATTTTCCAAATAACTAACATCGAAAAAGGGGATGATCACATGCGTATAGCGATTGGCCAAGTTGCACATGAAACGAATACATTTTCCGCCGTACAAACAACGGTAGAAACATTTCAACATGCAGAATGGGCTCATGGAGACAAAGTAATTACAAACAATGAACATGTAAAAAATTATCTCGGTGGAATGATTCAAAAAGGAAATCAATTAAACGTTGATTTACTACCGACTTTTTCTGCTCGGTGTAACCCTTCTGGACTTGTGACAAAAAAGACATTTGAAACATTAAGAGATGAGCTTATTAAACAAATCTATCAAGTCGGTGACATTGATGCCCTTTGTTTAGCGCTTCACGGGGCAGGTGTAGCTGAAAATTATCCTGATTTAGAAGGTGAATTACTCCGAGCCATTCGTCATGAATTTGGCGATAATTTACCGATTGTCGTTTCGTTAGATTTACATGGTAATTTGACAGAATTGATGGTTGAGCAGGCGACTGCCCTCGTTGGTGTTAAAGAATATCCGCATATTGATACGTATGAAGCGGGTGCGAAAGCGATGCAATTAACGGTTGATATTTTACAAAACAAAATAAAACCGGTCATGAAAATAAAACAAATACCTTTACTCATGTTCCCGAATACGACGTTTCAACAACCAGCAAAGGCTGTCAAAGAATATACTTTAGCAAAAGAGGCACAACCTGGGGTACTTGAATGTGCTTTTTATCATGGCTTTGCTCGAGCAGATACAAAATATACTGGGGCCTCAATTGTGACGATCACAGATGATCAATCGACACTTGCCGAACAAACAAATAAAGATGTTGCAACATATGTTTGGCAGCGTCGTGAAGAATTTATTAACGATTATTTAGACCCTCACAGTGCACTGAAAGAAGCATTAGCAACCGAGGATAGACCGGTTGTCGTTAATGAAACGTCAGATAATCCCGGTAGTGGTGCTCCGGGTGATGGAACACATTTACTGAAAGCATTCATCGAACAAAATATTCCACAATCGGCCTTTGGATTTATCTATGACCCTGAAGTCGCTGAAATTGCTCATCAGGCGGGTGTAGGAGCAGTCATTGATATTGACATTGGTGGGAAAACGGATGATTTACATGGTAGTCCGCTTGCGGTTAAAGCTTATGTTAAATCGATTACTGATGGTCGGTTTATCCAGTCAGCTCCGATGAATCAAGGGGCAC
>DATGTA010000070.1:0-3870 GCA_035302085.1 Bacillota bacterium | reverse complement strand
CGGATCTTCACCTTCTCGTTTAAATGGATAAACTCCTGCCGTAAACGGAAATTTACCTGGCACATTTTCCATCATAAGCCAACGTAAACGCTCGCCCCAATCGACAAACTGGGGAAAAGCAACTTTTCGAATATCAAGACCTGATAAAGATTTTGTCGTTAAATCGACATGAATATTACGATCCCGTACTTTAAATGTCATTTGTTCTTGTTCATAAGCATCTTTTAATTCATCCCAAGATTCAAGCAATTGTTGACTATCTTCACTTAGTTGTTTTCGATAAGTTTTGATTGACTGCTCGATCGATTGTTGAGCCGATTTATCTGTCAACAGTTTTTGAGCCCCAGATAATTGATAAAGTTTACGGGCAACTGCACTTTGCTCATGAGCTTTTTGATGATAGTCACGGACGACTTGGCTAATTTCTTGTAAATAATAACGTCGCCGATTCGGAATAATTGTATTTTGTTTTTCTGCAATGACATGACGTTTGAAATCTATTGTCTGATTCCAACCATAACGTTCATTCAATGTATCGATTATTGTCGCAAACAACGCATTTGTCCCTGCATCATTAAATTGGTTCGCAATGGTACCGAAAACAGGGAATTTTTCTTGATCTTTCCCAAATAACAGACGACTTCGCTCATATTGTTTTCGGACTTGATTTAACGCATCTTCTGAGCCACTTTGTTCAAATTTGTTAATGACGATAAAATCCGCATAGTCAATCATGTCGATTTTTTCCAACTGTGTTGGTGCACCAAATTCTGCCGTCATAACATACATCGACAAATCAGTTACATCTGTAATGGCTGCATCACCTTGACCGATCCCACTCGTTTCAACAATAATAAAATCGTAACCTGATGCTCGTACAACTTTAATCGCATCTTCAATGGCATCGGAAAGTTCACTTTGAGAGCCACGGGTTGCTAATGAGCGCATATATACCCGTTCATGAACAATCGCATTCATGCGAATCCGGTCTCCTAATAAAGCACCACCCGTCCGTCGTTTCGTAGGGTCAATCGAAATAACAGCGATTTTTTTATCATCAATCGTATGGATAAACCGGCGAATGAGTTCATCGGTTAGCGAACTTTTACCTGCCCCACCCGTTCCTGTGATGCCTAAAACAGGAATTTTTTCATGATCTTTTTCATAAATTGTCGCTAACAATTCATCTTTTGCCTCAGGATTTTGCTCAATATAAGTAATTAATCGGCCAATTGCTTGGTTGTCACCTGTCATTAACCGTTCTTTGTCACGAGCTAAATCTAGCGGTGTTGGAAAATCGGATAACTTGAGCATTTCATTAATCATCCCTTGGAGACCATGTTTACGTCCATCTTCAGGTGAGAAAATCCAAGTGATGCCATAATCATGCAATTCTTTTATTTCACGAGGGATAATCGTTCCACCCCCGCCACCAAAAACTTTAATATGTTCAGCATCGAATTTTTTTAAAAGATCGATCATATATTTAAAATATTCAACATGCCCACCTTGATAAGATGATACGGCAATTCCTTGAACATCTTCTTGAATGGCTGCTCGGATAACTTCTTCAACCGAACGATTATGTCCTAAGTGGATCACTTCTGCACCACTAGATTGCATGATGCGTCGCATAATATTAATCGATGCATCATGACCGTCAAACAAACTGGAAGCGGTTACAATCCGGACGTTGTTTTTTGGCTGGTAGATTTTTAACGGTTCCACAAAACATCCTCCTTATTATTTTTTATATGGTATTCAAGTGTCGTCAATTTTGTGTGTATCAGTCATCAAGTTGATCACGGTCGATAGCTAAAGCATTTAATAAAAATTGAATTTGTCGTTCGGTATATTGTTCTAATGTAAATTGTTGGTGCAGTGCCCAACGTCTGAAGCCCCACATTTGGCCTTGAATAAATATGTTGTTTGCCAAAAGTTCGGCATCAATTTCTGATATATAATGGGGGGTACAATTGACGATGACTTGTTTTAACATTTGGATCATTTCACGTTCTTTTTGTAAAATATATGTGCGCGTTTCTTCTTGAAGCGACTTGATTTCTTGATACATGACGATCACTTCATCTTGCATGTCGTCCACTAACCGAAAGTATGATTTTATGACCGTTATTAAATGATCAATAGAAGGTTTTTCTAAATCGATCACTTCACTCAAATGAATGTTTACATCATTATGGATCGCTTCACAGACGAGAAATAAAATATCTTCTTTTTGGCGAATATATTCATAAAGTGTTCCAATACTAAATCCTGATTGTTTGGCAATTTCACGTGTCGTTGTTTTATGAAATCCTTTATTTTTAAACAAATCTATTGCCGCTTTGACAATTTGCTCTCTTCTCTTTTCAATTAACTCGACATCTTTTACTGATGTTATGACTTTTTCGCGCATGAATTATCCAACCCCTCTAAATGTTCTTTCCATTGTCCATAGATTTGTTTGGCCAAACGGTATGGATCGTTTAGCTTTTCTTGAACCAATAATGATGGTCGTTCATTCATATAATGAGATACATCTCGCCAAATTTCCTCTCGAATAAGCTCCATCACTTCTAATTCCCATTGCCGCTCTCGTTGTGTGCGACCAGCGGTTGTTTCATATAAGTATGTGTAATGATCTGTGAACGATTTCCAAAGCTCTGCAATTCCTTTGTTTTCTGTCGCAATAACTTTAATAATCGGGATTTTGTATTCGTCTGTCGCTGAGATGGCAACAAGTTCTTTTAATAAGCCACGTAATCTGCCAACACCTGGTAAATCGGATTTGTTAATAATAAATAAGTCGGCAATTTCCATAATGCCCGCTTTAAACACTTGCAAGACATCACCACTATTTGGTGTTAAGACAACAGCTGTTGTGTCAACGATTTTCATAATATCTAGTTCTGATTGGCCAACTCCAACGGTTTCAACGATAATCACATCAAAACCGTACGCATCACAAATACGGATCACATCTTTTGTTGACCGGGCTAAACCCCCAAGACTCCCTCGGGTTGCCATACTCCGAATAAAGACGCCTTCATCTGTGAAATGATGATTCATGCGAATACGATCCCCTAAAAGTGCCCCACCACTAAATGGACTTGTTGGATCAACAGCGATTACTGCAACGGTTAAATCAAGCGCTCGAATGTGAGTAATTAAACGATTCACGAGAGTGCTCTTACCGGCACCAGGTGATCCAGTAATACCGATCATATGTGCATTCGTTTGCCAGGCAAAAACATCACTTAAAATATTTAATTTATCAGGATGATCGTTCTCTACTTTTGTAATCGCTCGAGCGAGTGCACGAACATCTTTATTTTTGATCCGTTCAACGAGTGGATGCATTCGTAAAATCTCCTTCGTAAAATGTTATTCGTTTGTTAACATCCGGCCGATTACGAGTCGTTGGATTTCATTGGTCCCTTCATAAATTTGGGTAATTTTCGCATCACGCATATACCGCTCAACTGGATAATCTTTCGTATATCCATAACCACCAAAAATTTGTACAGCTTCTACGGTCACACGCATCGCCACATCGCCGGCAAATAATTTCGACATTGCTGATGCTTTTCCGTATGGTTTTCCTGCTGATTCTAACCATGCTGCCTGATAAGTGAGTAAACGAGCGGCTTCAATTTCTGTTGCCATATCAGCTAATTTAAATGATATGCCTTGATTATGGGCGATTGGTTTACCGAACTGTTCACGTTCTTTAGCATATTTAATCGATTGATCTAAAGCACCTTGAGCAATCCCTAGTGCTTGTGCGGCAATTCCATTACGTCCCCCATCAAGGGTCGTCATCGCTATTTTAAAACCTTCACCTTCTTCACCGAGTAAATTTTCTTTTGG
>DATGTA010000069.1:0-9754 GCA_035302085.1 Bacillota bacterium | reverse complement strand
TAATTTCTTCTCGTTGTCGGCGCAGACGAGCTTCAGTTAAGCCATTAGCCACTTGTAAAAACTTTGAGTGATCTGTAATGGCGATATAGTCATAACCAAGTTCTTTGGCAGCGATAACCATCTCTTCAATCGATTGTGCCCCATCACTCCACGTCGTATGCATATGTAAATCCCCACGAATATGTGACTCATCAATTAATGGAACAGATTGTTTAAAGGCTGTTATTTCCCCAGCATCTTCACGCAATTCAGGGGGAATAAAATGCAAATTAAAATGGTTAAAAAAATCTTCCTCACTTTGAAACGTTTCGAGCTTTCCAGTTTGTTCATGTTCAATACCATATTCATTAATTTTTTCATTGTTTTGTTTGGCTAATTGACGCATCGCTATATTATGTTCTTTTGAGCCGGTAAAATGATGGAGTGTTGTCGCAAATTGCTCAGGTGTCACGATCCGAAAATCAACATTAATATCATATGTATCGGTTATCATAACAGAAACTTTTGTATCCCCATGAGCAATAACTTGTTTAATATTTTCAATGTCTAATAATTTTTCCGCAACTTGTTTAGGTTTTTTTGTGGCAATAATAAAATCGATATCCTTAATCGTCTCTTGGAACCGTCGTAAACTCCCCGCCAGGGAAAACTTGTCAATTAAATCAATCGTCTTTAAATATGTTTCAATTTTTTCAGCAAGAGGCAACATGAGCGCAATAGGTAATCGCTCAGGGCGACTCCCTTGCTCCTCAATCGCTGCGAGTATATTTTCAACTGTTTTTTTACCAAATCCGGAAAGTTGTTCGACCTCACCTTGCTCACATGCTGTCTTTAATGTTGCTAAATCCGTAATATTAAGCTCTTGATATAACCGAGAAATTCTTTTACCACCTAATCCCGGTAAATCAAGCAATTTTAAAAGCCCTTCAGGAACTTCAGTTTTTAATTCGGTTAATAACTCACTCGTCCCTTCGGATATATATTCTTTAATAATTGCTTCGGTTCCTTTCCCAATGCCTTTAATATCTGCAAAACTTTCTATTTCAGCAAGGGATCGCTCATCACGTTCTAGCCCTTGGGCTGCTTTACGGTAAGCACTAATTCGAAATGGATTTTCACCTTTAATTTCTAAATAAAGGGCAATATCTTCTAGTAAACGAATCACGTCTTTTTTATGAATCGCCATCAATTGACCAACTCCTCATCGCATAAAATCATCAGTCAGTTTAATAAAGAAAAAGATTGAATCCACTCATTAAAAATATATGCTTCCAAAGTTTTGTGGTCTCAATCTTATGTATTGACTGTTCAATGGCTATGATCACTTAGATAAGTAAATTAACCGTTGAAAACCAAAGGGTATGTAGTTTTTCTGATAAATACGGGGTTTGTTCAATCATATAAACTGCTACTTTTGATTGACCGATCGTTGTTTGAATGCGCTCAAGCGGTGTTAAGGCAAGTATAAATAAAATGACGAATGCAATTAAATAAACTTCTGCAAATCCTAGAACAGCCCCAAGTATTTTGTTAACTGAACGAATCATCGGAATGGCTGCAATAAAATCTAACATTGTCGTCACAATTTGTAAGATAATTTTTGTCGTAAAAAAGATTGCTACAAAAGAAATCGCATGATAAAACGCATTTTCTAATGGTAACGTTTGTAAAAAAACTGTCCAACCACTATCCCCAGTTAAATCAGGATATGGAATCCATAGCGCTAATTTGGGTGCTAATTGATCATAATATTTTTGAGCAACAATAAAAGCGATGGCAAAGCCTAATAAATGAAATAGTTGTAATATAAAGCCCCGCTTTAATCCCATGAAAAAACCAAATATTAATAATCCAACGAGTATAATGCTTAGCATAATTACTTATCCTCTTTCTCTTCCACCGTACGTTGCAATTTTGCATAGTCTTCTTGTAATTTTAAATAATCGTTCATTACATTAACTGCTGTTAATACAGCTAATCGTGAAGTATCTAAATGTTGATTGTTATCTTTTAAATCACGCATTTTTTGATCGACTAAACCGCAAACTAAACGGACATGTGCTGCTGATTCTTCACCGACAATTGTATATGTTTGATTGTAAATTTCCACTTGTATTCGTGTTTTATCATCTTGGGTCACATGCCTACCCCCTTGTTAAATCCATCGAAATTCATAAATTTATCATAGAATATATGAAATAATTTCTTCTTACATATTAACATGAAGCATCCAATTAAGGAAACATTTGTTATAAAGACACTTTGTCATGAACAAACGCTCCATAGTAATGTATCATTTAAACTTATCATCATAAAGTTAAATGTTTACGACTATGGAGCGATTGAATAAAGAGTTAACGAAAAAATCACATGTTTAATTAGGAACGAACATATGCATCGTACGTTTCATTAATTTTTTTAACAATTTTTTCATACAGTTCATCAACTTCGGCATCTTTTAATGTTTTGGTTGGATCTTGGAAGTGTAACCGATAAGCAATTGATTGTTCATCTTCTTTTAATGGCTCACCTGTATAAATATCAAATATTTCTACCGTTTTAACAAGTGGTGCACCAAGTTCACTAATCGTTTGTTGAATATCGCCGGCAATAACATCTTGATGGACGATAAAAGCAATATCTCGTTTAATTGATGGATAGAGTGGTACTCGTTTGTACATTTTGTCATCTTTAACAAGGTCTAACAAACGTTCCATCTGAACATCAAATACATACGTTTCTTTTAAATCATAAGACTCAGTCACTGATGGATGGACTTGTCCTAAAAATCCAACAGGCTCCTTATTAACAAACAATGTCGCACAACGACCAGGATGCATATCAGGTAGAGCTGATTGTTCATAAGTCACTTCAATATTTAAAAAGTTAAACAACCCTTCAACAATTCCTTTAACGACATAAAAATCTACAGGCTTTGTTTCTTTTTGCCATTCATGGGTTAACCACTCACCAGTGACAACCCCTGCTAATCGCAATTGTTCATCAGGTTGTGTTTTTATTTGTTTTTCGGTCGATAAAAAGACTGAGCCCATTTCATAATAACCAAGATTCATTTGGGAACGTGCTCGGTTGTATGATAATGTTTTTAACAGTTCAGGTAAAAGACTTAACCGTAAATATTCGTGATCTTCACTTAATGGCATGGACAACTTGACGGGTTCATAGGTTTGTTGTTGTAAATCTGGACTGAGCAATTGCTTAACGTTTTTCTTATGTGACAATGAATAAGTAATCGTCTCCATAAGTCCGGCCCCTTGTAAATAGTTTTTCACTTGGCGACGAATCGTTTGTTCGCGGGATAATGCCCCCGGTCGTGATGATCCTTTGGGTAATGTATACGGTAAATGGTCATACCCATAAATGCGACCAATTTCTTCAACAATATCTTCAAAAATGACAACATCCCCTCGTCGTGTAGGTACATGAATCGTTAACTCATTGCCATTCACTTCGTGGGAAAAGCGCAGTTTACGTAAAATATCGCTCATTTCTTCAACTGAGATCGTTGTTCCTAACCGTTCATTAACCGCCTGTGCATCAACAGAAAGTACTTTTTCTTGAATCGTTAATTCATTAAATTCAACGGCATCATCGACAAGCTTTCCATTCGCATAAGTAACAAGCAACTGACAAGCCCTTAATCCAGCTTCTCGAACCCGTTCGGGGTCAACCCCTTTTTCAAAGCGTGCACTTGCATCACTACGTAAACCTGTCTGATTGACAGCTGTTCTGACTGTTTGTGGATTAAAATAAGCTGCTTCAATTAAAACAGTTCTCGTGTTTTCACTAACCTCTGTATTTGCTCCACCCATAACCCCGGCAAAAGCAATGCCTTCCTGACCGTTAGTAATGAGCAAATTATCTGTCGTTAGTTCACGTGTTTGATCATCCAAAGTAACGATCGTTTCAGCTTCTTTTGCCCGCCTGACGACAATTTCTTTTGACCCAAGAATATCATAATCAAACGCATGTAAAGGTTGACCATATTCTAATAAAACATAATTCGTAATATCGACAACATTATTAATTGGACGTACACCAGCTGCGAGAAGATAGTTTTGCATCCATAATGGCGATGGTTTGATGTCAACATCTTTAACAATAAATGCCGCGTAGTATGGACAAAGATCAGGATCTTCTGAATGAACGGAAATATAATCATTCGCATTTTCTTCAGTTGTTGTGACTTCCGGATTTGGTAATTGTATATCCTTATCTAAAATGGCGGCAACTTCATAAGCGACACCAATCATACTTAACGCATCTGCTCGGTTAGGTGTTAAATCAAATTCTAAAATAACGTCATCTAAATTTAAAATTTTAGTTACTTCTTCCCCAACAACAGCATCATCAGGTAAAACAACAATCCCATCAGCAACTTCTGCTGGAATTAAATGTTCGGCTACACCTAATTCCTGTAATGAGCAGATCATCCCTTCTGAAGCAATATCACGAATTTCAGTTCGTTCGATTTTAAAATTGCCCGGTAAAACAGCCCCTGGTTTAGCAACAGCTACTTTTTGTCCAGCCGCAACATTCGGTGCCCCACAAGCAATCGTCAGTTCTTCATCTGCTACATCAACTTGGCAAAGTGATAAGTTATCCGCATTTGGATGTTGTTCACATGTTTTCACATGACCGACAACAACATTTGTACTTTTTTCAGCAAAATAATGAATTCCATCAACTTCAATGCCTGATTTAGTAATCTTTTCACTTAATTGTTCAGGTGTTAGATCACCATAATCAACATATTGTTTTAACCAATTTAACGAAACTAACATTTGTTTTTCCCTCCATTACACACGATGATATTGTTTTAAGAAACGAACATCATTTAAATAAAATTGCCGTATATCATCTACACCATATTTGAGCATCGCAATTCGATCAGGTCCCAATCCAAAAGCAAAACCCGTATATTTGTCCGGGTCATAACCAGCCATAGCAAGTACTTTTGGATGAACCATTCCGGCACCTAAAATTTCAATCCAACCCGTTTGTTTACAGACCGAACAACCTTCACCGGCACACATTTTACAAGAAATGTCCATTTCAACAGATGGTTCAGTGAACGGGAAAAAGCTTGGGCGTAAACGAATTTCACGGTCCTCTCCAAACATTTTTTTCGCAAATACATCAAGTGTTCCTTTTAAATCACTCATTCGCACATCTGTATCAACATAAAGGCCTTCAATTTGGGTAAATTGATGCGAATGTGTTGCATCATCATTATCACGCCGGTAAACTTTTCCCGGGCAAATCATTCGTACAGGTTCACCGCCTTTGAGTGATTCCATCGTACGTGCTTGTACAGGGGATGTATGTGTTCTAAGTAATAAATCCTCTGTAATGTAAAAAGAATCTTGCATATCACGAGCGGGATGGCCTTTAGGTAAATTAAGTGCTTCAAAGTTGTAATAGTCTGTTTCAACTTCTGGACCTTCTCGAACTTCATAACCAAGGCCAATAAATAAGTCTTCAATCTCTTCAATAACTTGGGTTAATAAATGAAATCCACCAACATTAACCGGTCGACCAGGTAACGTAATATCGATCGTTTCTTCTTTTAATTGTGCTTCAAGGGCAATAGCATCTAATTCATTTTTCTTTGTTTCAATTGCTTCCTCAATCGCTTGGCGAACGTCATTAGCAAGCTTTCCGACGACAGGTCTTTCTTCAGGAGATAGCTTCCCCATCCCACGTAAAACAGTTGTAATCGATCCACGTCGCCCGAGATATGTGACATTAATTTTTTGCAATTCATCACTTGATTCTGTCGAAGCAACTTTTGCTAAAGCTTCATTTTTTAATTCATTTAATTGATCTTGCATGAACTAATCCTCCTTTATTTTGAAAAAAATCAATAAAAAAAGCCTCTATCCCTTCAAAAAAGGGACGAGACATTAACCGCGGTACCACCCTATTTGACATATAAATATGTCCAACTTTCATTGATAATGGATTTTATTCCAGAACACCTTTACTTCATGACTTGTAAGGTCCAAGTGCTCCGCTCCAGAGTGAATCATAACAACTCCTCGTTAGAAACGTTTCCAGTCAATGACGTTTCTTCCCTTAAACGATTTTACAATTGTTACTTAGCTCTTTCATCGCTTGATTTATTCAACTATTCATGAACGTATTATAATGAATTCCTTATGAACATGCAAGTATTGTCGCTAACTTAAGTCTATTTTTACCATTTTTAGGAAATCCTATACTTATGATTGTCGCAAATGATACATTAAAATCCCTGCCGCCACACTTACATTTAATGATTCAGCTTGACCATGAATGGGTATTTTTACGGATAAATCTGCTTTTTCAAGAAAAGTTTCAGTAATTCCTGCCCCTTCATTCCCAAGTATAAGGGCACCTTTAGTAATATTTTTGACAGAAGTATAATCGATCGTTTTCGAACTTAAATCTGTCGCCACAATAGTATATGATTTATCTTTTAAATCCTCAATGACATGTTCCAGTAACTCTTGAATAATTGGCAAATGAAACATTGACCCTTGTGTCGCCCGAATGACTTTATCATTGTACAAATCAACTGTTCCTCGACCTAAAAAAACAGCACTAAATCCTGCAGCATCTGCTGTACGGATCATTGTCCCTAAATTTCCGGGATCTTGAATCGCATCAAGTAAAAGGACATGTCCTGAAGCGGTAAATGGAATATGCTTTTTTTTCACAACTGCAATGATGCCTTGAGGTGTTTGCGTTTGTGAAAGATGATGTAAGACACTTTCACTTACCGTAACAATTTCTAATGAAGACAAATGATTGGATATATCAACATTCTCGGTCACAATAATTGTTTCAATTGGCCAGTTGCTTTGATACGCTTCCTCAACTAAATGATGTCCTTCAATCAAAAACTTTTGTTCGCGCTCTCGATGTTTTCGTTGTTTAAGTTTATGCCATTGTTTGATCCGTTGGTTATGGATTGATGTGATCAACGTCATGAATCCTCCTGAAACCGTTTCTCTTATCATACATATTTTTTATGTCATCGGTCAAACTATTAAAAACGATTAAGGGTGATAAAATGGATTTAAATTTGCGAGCTGCAATTTTAGACAATATTTCAGAAAATGACCAAGGACAACTTGAAGCGACTATTGTTGATGCGATCCAAAGTGGTGAAGAAAAAATGTTACCAGGTCTTGGGGTTTTATTTGAGCTTATTTGGAAAGAAGCAAGTGAGGAGCATCAACAACAAATGATTGCAACATTAGAAAAAGGGGTCCATCATGCGACGAGTAATTAGCCATTAATTATTAAAGACCAAAAATGGGTTAAAATTCCTGAATGCATTCACTATGGCTATTTTAGCTTAGTTTATGAACGAAAGTATAGGAATTCACTACCATCAAACTTGCCAAAACGTCTTTTTAACCGTAAACTATAAGTATTAATGACGTTTAGAAAAGAGTGATTTGCATGGAGCTAAATTTTCTGCAACCATTCATCCAATCCCAAACATTAAGTCTGTTGGTTAATGATACACGGCAAGAGGCAACACCTTTTGCATCATCACCGCCTAAAATGTTTAATGAACTTTTACAACAAAAAATCAAACAAGCAACATTGCTGAATCGGGAACAAATGGCACCACTCGTTAATGAATCACCATTCATTCCCTTCATGCAACAATCTTTAACAGCAAATACACAATCATTGGATACGTATATTAAGGAAGCAGCCAATCATTACGCAATTGATGAAAAATTAATCCATGCGGTTATTCAAAGAGAGTCAAATTACAACGTACAAGCGAAAAGCCATGCTGGTGCTGAAGGGCTCATGCAATTGATGCCAGGTACCGCTCGCTCTCTTGGCGTGACAAACTCTTTTGACCCAAGACAAAATATAAATGGTGGAACCCGTTATTTACGCCAAATGCTTGACCGTTATGATGGTAATTTAAAACTTGCTCTAGCGGCTTACAATGCTGGCCCTGGAAACGTTGATAAATATAATGGAATACCCCCGTTTACGGAAACAGAAAATTACGTCCAAAACGTTATGCGATCGTATTTTTCCTAAACTTTAAAACAGGTTGACTGCTTGATAAAAGCAACCAACCTGTTTTTTTATGTTTATTTTAAGCTAAAATAATCTCTTTCAGTTTATCTTGATCTAACTTCTTAATGACTTCTACGATTAATTTAACGGCATTTTCATAATCATCACGGTGCAAAATGGCTGCATGTGTATGAATGTAGCGTGTTGCAATTGTTATGGAAAGTGATGGAACCCCATCAGCTGTTAAATGAATGGATCCTGAGTCTGTTCCGCCACCAGGCATCGATGAATATTGATAAGGAATTTTATGTTTGTCAGCTGTTTCAATGACAAAATCACGTAATCCTTTATGAGAAATCATTGATGCATCATAAACGATAATTTGTGGGCCTTCACCTAATTGACTATCGGCCTCTTTATCCGTCACCCCGGGTGTATCTCCTGCGATCCCAACATCGACGCCAAAACCGATATCTGGTTTTATCTGATGGGCTGATGTACGTGCGCCACGAAGACCGACTTCTTCCTGAACGGTACCAACCCCATAAACGATATTTGGGTGATTTTCCTTTTCTAATTGCTTTAAGACATCAATAGCGATCGCACAACCAATTCGGTTATCCCAAGCTTTTGCAAGCAACATTTTTTCATTTTTCAATTGAGTAAACTCAAAATAAGGGGCCACTGAATCACCTGGTTGTACACCAAATTCTTCAGCTTCTTCTTTACTTGAAGCACCGATATCAATAAACATATCATCAATTTTTACTGGTTTTTTACGAGCTTCTGGTGATAAAATATGTGGTGGTTTAGAACCGATCACACCGGTCACATTTCCTTTTCTTGTCATAACGGTCACGCGTTGCGCAAGCATGACTTGACTCCACCAGCCACCGAGCGTTTGAAAATAAATAAAACCGTCCTTATCGATTCGCGTAACCATGAAACCGACTTCATCCAAATGACCAGCGACCATTATTTTCGGTCCATTTTCATCGCCAGTTTTCTCAGCAATTAAACTACCTAGTTGATCCGTATAAACATTGTCTGCATAAGGTGCGATATATTGTTCCATGACTAAACGTGCTTCTTTTTCATTGCCTGGAACAGCATTCGCATCTGTTAAAGCTTTAAACATCTTTAATGTTGCATCATTTTCTGCCATACGAGAGCCTCCTAAAATACTTTTTCCTATTATATCGCTTTTTCATAAAAATCAGCAAATATTTAATAACCGTCTGCTTGGCGTGCAAAATTTACTTCATTTTTATCAATGTATGCTTGGTAAATATCATCACTTGAAAAATCTAATAAATGTCCAAGTTGTAAAAACTGCCTAAACAACTTATGATAATTTTCTTGCGTACTCACTGCGCGAAATTTAATGATCGCTTGAAAAACGTTATTAAACTGTTCGGTTAATGTGACTTCTTCTGGGGTCAATAAGACTGGTGCTTTTGCAAATTGATAACCCTTTTCAATACCTAACGATAAAATGAAATGAACTCCGTCAACATATTCTTCGAGAATTTTTTTCCGTGCACTGGCCGGTTTTGTACTCCAAAACTTAAAACAACGTGTTTCATTGGCTAATTCGCCAAGTTCCACGAGCAAAGCTAAATACTTTTCTTCCATTAAATCTTTTTGCTGTAATTGATGATTATCGATAATATGTTTGTCAAGTGTTTCTTGCATC
>DATGTA010000068.1:0-3435 GCA_035302085.1 Bacillota bacterium | reverse complement strand
CTCGCACTTGGTGAAGGAGCCGAAATGCAGCAACCACTCGCCGTGACGATCATCTTCGGATTGAGTGTATCAAGTATCTTTACATTACTACTCATCCCAATCGTCTACACGTATTTTGATGATTTAACAAGAAAAATTCTACGACGAGATAGTAATATAAAATAAAACGATGAGCATCTCGCGCGCCCCGTAAATGGAGCGCGCGAGATTTTTTTTCAATCTTATTTGACGTTTCTGCCGCTCTACATCTTGTCTCCTCCGCTCCATTCCGAAAAAATTCGCTCCACCCCGAAGGGTATCTTCTCCAACTATTCACTAAGCCGACATACATCCAATTAACCTATTTACTATAACTAACCGTATGTTCTTCAATCTTTCGTAATTTTTATTGTCGAAGTCACTCGAAATCCCTCTCTAATATTTGCAAGTTCAACTGTAGATTCGCTATAATCTAGAAGAGCACAGGTAAAAATGTAGGAAATTTAATGAGGGATATATTATGTTGAATTATGTTGATTTAATGATAGCGTCATTCATCGCGCTCATATCAACTTTTTTATTAACGTTTGTAATTAGGAAGTTAGCCTTCAAATTTAACTTCGTTGATTTCCCTAACCAACGCAAAATTCACAAAGAAGTAACCCCACGAATTGGTGGATTAGGAATATTTATCGGAGCAGCAATAGGACTGTTTTATTTACAACCAGAACATATTCATTTAAAAGCAATTGGATTAGGAGCCATTGTAATCGTTATTACCGGTATACTAGATGATCGCTTTGATATTCGGCCCATCGTCAAATTAACTGGGCAACTTATCGCAGCATCGTTTCTCATTTCATCTGGATTAATCATTGAAAAAGTGACATTACCACTCATTGGAATGGTTGATTTAGGTGCATTTAGTGTGCTTATCACATTTTTATGGGTCGTTGGGATAACGAATGCGATTAATTTAATTGATGGATTAGACGGGCTTGCAACAGGGGTATCGACGATTGCACTTTTAAGTATGTTTGTCATGGCATTAATCGATTTACAAATTTTTGCAGCGTATTTATGTATTGTCATTATCGGAGCGAACTTAGGATTTTTGTATCATAATTTTTATCCCGCCAAAATATATATGGGAGATACAGGATCGAACTTTTTAGGGTATATGATCGCCGTGATTTCCATGCTCGGTCTATTTAAAAATATCGCCCTCTTTAGTTTTGTCATTCCTGTTATTGTTCTTGCTATTCCTATTTTTGATACATTATTTGCGATTGTTAGACGAGCTTCTAAGAAACAAAAAATTATGATGCCAGACAATCAACATATTCATTATCAATTGTTGCGCGCAGGCTTTTCACATCGCCAGACGGTGATCATAATATATGGTTTTAGCCTCGTATTTGGCTTCTTAGCCATCGTCTTTTCAGAAGCACGCTTCATCGTCTCTGCACTTGTAACGTTGTTTGTATTATTTTTAATTCATATATTAGCGGAGCTTGCAGGGGTTGTTTTAGGAGGGAAGCGCCCGGTAGTTGACGGTGTATTAAAAATGTTACGCATTAAAACGAGTAAATCAGAAGCAAATCAGTCGAATGAGTAGAACATATATGCACATGCCACATGCATAACAAAAACAAAAAATCCGCGACATTTAGATATGTTCGCGGATTTTCGCATCAAAACTTCGCATCAAAACTTCGCATCAAAACTTCGCATCAAAACTTCGCATCAAAACTTCGCATCAAAACTTCGCATCAAAACTTCGCATCAAAACTTCGCATCAAAACTTCGCATCAATCAAATGCACTCAGTTCGTGCACTGTTCCAACCTACACTAGAATAACAAAAAAGGTTACATTTGAAACTCGTCCTACTATAAACTCCAATATAAAATGCCGGCATCTTCACTTGCTTGGCGATCAAACATGTTTTTAATATCAATCAACACACGTTTGTCACTACGATATAGTGGTAAAATTGTTTCTAAATTGTATTTTTCTTTATACGCATTATGTGGAACAGCGAAAATAATACAATCTAAATCTTTCAAATCAGCTTCATCAGCTAGCGCAAGATCAAATTCATGCTGCACATCATCCGCATCAGCCTCTGGATCATGGACGACTAATTCCACCCCATAATCTTTCAACTCATCGATAATATCAATAACTTTCGTGTTACGGACATCGGCAACATTCTCTTTAAACGTTAAGCCGAATACACCGATTCGCGCACTATGCACATCGACTTTAGCATGAACCAATGATTTAATCACATTTTCAGCAACATGTTTTCCCATATTGTCATTGATTTTTCGGCCTGCTAAAATAATTTGTGAATGATAACCTAACTGTTCTGCTTTATACGTAAAGTAATAAGGGTCGACCCCAATACAATGTCCACCAACAAGTCCTGGCGTGAACTTTAAGAAATTCCATTTTGTTGCTGCTGCCTCAAGCACAGCTTGCGTATTAATATCCATTTTATTAAACACCATCGACAACTCATTCATGAACGCAATATTAATATCGCGCTGAGAGTTTTCAATCACTTTTGCTGCTTCTGCTACTTTAATAGACTCTGCTTCATGTACCCCAGCCTCAATAATATGTCCATAAACAGCAGCAATTTCCTGTAATGCTTCTTCATCTGAACCAGAAACAATTTTTGTGATTTTTGTTAATGTATTCACTTTATCACCAGGATTAATTCGCTCAGGTGAATAACCAACTTTAAAATCTTCTCCAAATTTCAATCCAGAAGCCTCTTCTAAAATAGGAATACAAATCTCTTCTGTTGTGCCTGGATATACCGTAGATTCATACACTACAATGGATCCTTTCGTTAAATTACGTCCAATGGATTTACTCGCTCCAATAATCGGAGCCAAGTTAGGCGTTTTATCCGTATTGATTGGTGTTGGAACTGCCACAATATGAAATGTACAATCTTGAAGATCTTCTTCATTACTTGTGAAATAAAGGGATGTCGCTTGAATCGCTTCATCACCAACTTCATCTGTCACATCATTTCCCGCTTTATATTGTGTAAGTTTCGGTTCGTTAACATCAAATCCAGTTACAGCATACGTCTTGGCTAGCTCAACTGCTAATGGTAAACCTACATAACCTAAACCAATAACAGAAACACGCTTTTCTTTATTTTTTAATGCTTCAAATAAACTCATTATTTTTGCCCTACCTTTAAATTATTGATGAATAGTTCGTAATTCCGATATGACTATTATACAATGAATGATAACAGATAACATAATAAATGCGTATTAATTTCTTATTATTCATATATGGAAAGATAAAATATGGATGAAAAATGTCAAAGCTCAACGTAAAGGAGATAAAAAATGACTCAAATTAAAAAAGCAATCATTCCAGCTGCAGGGTTAGGAACAAGATTTCTACCTGCAACGAAAGCACAACC